>JAJAZI010000252.1 GCA_026785785.1 Microbacteriaceae bacterium | reverse complement strand
GAGGCGCGCGCCGCGGCACTCGGAACCCGGTCGATCAAGACGACATCGAAGGCGTGGGCGCTCGACACGATCATCGGCCTCATCGACCTCACGACACTCGAGGGGGCGGACACGCCCGGCAAAGTGCGCTCGCTCGTCGCCAAGGCCATGACGCCGGATCCCGGAGACCTCTCCACCCCGCGCGTCGCCGCGGTGTGCGTATACGGCGATATGGTCGCCGATGCCGTCGCCGCGCTCGGCTCGGCCCACTCTGCCGGTCGGGATGACGGCATCAACGTTGCCGCCGTGGCCACGGCGTTCCCGAGCGGGCGGGCCTCGCTCGAGGTGAAACTCGCCGACACCACGGACGCGGTCTCGGCCGGAGCGGACGAGATCGACATGGTCATCGACCGAGGAGCCTTCCTCGCCGGGCACTACGGCCGGGTGTTCGACCAGATCGTCGCGGTGAAGGAGGCCTGCCGTCGCGACGACGGAACCTACGCGCACCTCAAGGTGATCCTCGAGACGGGGGAGCTCACCACCTACGACAACGTGCGTCGGGCATCATGGCTCGCGATCCTCGCGGGCGGCGACTTCATCAAGACCTCGACCGGCAAGGTCGCGCCAGCCGCGACGCTTCCGGTCACCCTGCTGATGCTTCAGGTCGTCGGAGACTGGTACCGGCTCACGGGGGAGAGAATCGGGGTGAAGCCCGCCGGCGGCATCCGCACCTCGAAGGACGCCATCAAGTACCTCGTCACTGTTGCCGAGACGGTGGGGGAGGAGTGGCTGCAGCCGCACCTGTTCCGCTTCGGCGCGTCGAGCCTGCTCAACGACGTGCTCCTGCAGCGCCAGAAACTCTCCACTGGCCGGTACTCCGGCCCCGACTACGTGACGATGGACTGAACCCATGAGTTTTCTTGACTACGCTCCGGCCCCGGAGTCGACCGCGATCCTGAACCTCCGCGAGAACTACGGGCTGTTCATCGGTGGCGAGTTCGTCGAGGGCCACGGCACCCCGTTCTCGACCATCTCGCCGGCGACCGAGAAGCACATCGCCCAGATCGCGAACGCGGATGCCTCGGATGTCGACGCCGCCGTCGCCGCCGCCCGGCGAGCGTACGACCGCACCTGGTCGAGAATGTCCGGCTCGGACCGCGGCAAGTACCTGTTCCGAATTGCGAGGCTCGTGCAGGAGCGTGCCCGCGAGCTCGCGGTTGCGGAGAGCCTCGACAATGGCAAGCCCATCAAGGAGAGCCGCGACGTCGACATCCCGCTCGTCGCCGCCTGGTTCTTCTACTACGCCGGCTGGGCCGACAAGCTCGACTACGCCGGGCTCGGGCCTGCCCCCCGGTCCCTCGGCGTCGCCGCCCAGGTGATCCCGTGGAATTTCCCGCTGCTCATGCTCGCGTGGAAGATCGCGCCGGCGCTGGCCGCCGGGAACACCGTGGTGATCAAGCCCGCCGAGACGACGCCGCTGACCGCGCTCATCTTCGCGGAGATCCTGCAGCAGGCCGACCTGCCGCCGGGAGTCGTCAACATCATCACCGGTGCCGGCGACACGGGCCACGCGCTCGTGAACCACACGGACGTCAACAAGGTCGCCTTCACCGGATCGACCACGGTCGGCCGTGCGATCGCGAGGTCGACCGCCGGATCGGGCAAGAAGCTCACTCTCGAGCTCGGTGGCAAGGCGGCGAACATCGTCTTCGACGACGCGCCCATCGACCAGGCCATCGAGGGCATCGTCAACGGCATCTTCTTCAACCAGGGCCACGTCTGCTGCGCCGGTTCGCGCCTGCTGGTGCAGGAGAACATCCACGACGAGGTCGTCTCCCGGCTCAAGGCCCGCATGTCGACCCTGCGGGTCGGCGACCCGCTGGATAAGAACACCGATGTCGGGGCGATCAACTCCCGCGCGCAGCTCGACCGCATCCGCGAGCTGAGCAACGTGGGCGTTGACGAGGGCGCCGAGCGGTGGAGCCCGGCGTGCCAGCTGCCGGATGCCGGTTTCTGGTTCGCGCCGACGATCTTCACGGGCGTGTCGACGAGCCACCGCATCGCCCGGGACGAGATCTTCGGCCCGGTGCTCAGCATCCTGACCTTCCGCACCCCGGCCGAGGCGATCGCCAAGGCCAACAACACCCCTTACGGCCTCTCGGCCGGCATCTGGAGCGACAAGGGCAGCCGGATCCTCGGTGTGGCCGACAAGCTGCGCGCGGGCGTCGTGTGGGCGAACACGTTCAACCAGTTCGACCCCTCGAGCCCGTTCGGCGGGTACAAGGAGTCCGGCTACGGACGCGAGGGTGGCCGTCACGGCCTCGCCGCGTACCTCGAATCCCGCGGCTGGACCGCGCCGGCCGTCACGAAGGGAGCACGCAAGTGAGCCACCTCACCGTGCCGAAGACATTCAAGCTCTACATCGGCGGCAAGTTCCCGCGCAGCGAGTCCGGCCGGGTCTACGAGGTCGTCACCGCGAAGGGCGACTTCCTCGCCAACGCGGCGAAGGCGTCCCGCAAGGACGCGAGGGATGCCGTCGTCGCGGCACGTTCCGCCGTCTCCGGTTGGTCCGGCGCCACCGGCTACAACCGCGGGCAGGTGCTCTACCGCATCGCCGAGCTGCTCGAGGGGCGTCGCGCGCAGTTCGTCGACGAGATCCGCCGCTCGGAGGGCGCGAGCGAGTCCGCGGCATCCGCCCAGGTCGACGCCGCGATCGACGTGTGGGTCTGGTACGCCGGCTGGGCCGACAAATACGTGCAGGTGGCCGGCAACGGCAACCCCGTGAGCGGACCCTATTTCAACGTGTCGACCCCGGAGGCGACCGGCGTCGTCGCGATCATCGCCCCGCAGGCACCCTCCCTGCTCGGGCTCGTGAGCGTCGTCGCCCCCGCTCTGGTGAGCGGCAACACCGTCGTGGTTATCGCGAGCGAGACCTCCCCGCTCAGCGCGATCACCCTCGGCGAAGTGCTCGCCACCAGCGACGTTCCCGGCGGAGTGGTCAACATCCTCACCGGGTCCGCCGCGGAGATCGCGCCGTGGCTCGCAAGCCACGCCGACGTCAACGCCCTCGACCTGGCCGGCGCCAGCGACCTGGACTGGGTCGACCTGCAGATCGCCGCGGCCGAGACGCTCAAGCGCGTGCTGCCGCCCGAAGTCGGCGTTGCGTCGCCGTCGGTCGAGCGCGTGACCTTCTTCACCGAGACCAAGACGGTCTGGCACACGAAGGGGCTCATCTAGGAGTCCGGCCACGGCGTGGCGGGGCAGACCCGCCGCGACGATGGCGACTGTGCGGCCGCATCCGCCCGCATCCGCCCGCGGGAGTGCGCCGAGTCACGGGGTCGTGCCGAGGAGGGATTGGCGCGGAGCCTCGCGGAGTTCCGCGTAGCCTCGCGGAGTTCCGCGTAGCCTCGCCGAGTACGGAGTTGTGGTCGCTCCCGGTCGCTCCTGAGCAGCCACTACTGCGTACTCGGCGCTATTCCGAGCGCCGCGGGCTGAGTCTGCCGCGTCCTGAACACGAAGATGCCCCCACCACTCGGTGGGGGCTTCTTCGGTTTCAGGTGCCGTCAGCGCGGTGCGGCCCTACCGGCAGGGCCGCCCGGGGTACGCGGGCTTACCCGTCACGGCTGGCTTGCCCATCACGCCTGGCTTGCCCACGACCTCCGGCTTGCCCGTCACCGAGGGCTTACCCGTGACCTCCGGCTTGCCCCGCACCGTGCAGGTTTGCACCGGCACGTCCTCCACCAGGGTGACCCGGTCCAGGCTCACCGTTCCGGCACCGCTGAAGCCGAAGCCGTAGCCCTGCACGTCGGTGAGGGTCGGGCCGTCGTTCGGTGCGCCGGCCGGCTGGTCGGCGGCACGGGTGAGGTCGGCGAACGCGACGGTCACCTTGCGCCATCCGGCCTGGTTGTCGACGAAGGTTGTCTCGAACCGCTCGGCGGTGTCCGGCGCCTGGAAGACACGGATGTAGTCCAGGGTCAGCGACTGCGGGAACACGAGATCCTCGCCAGGCGCTCCACCGAAGTTGCCGCCGACGGCCACGTTGGTGAGCAGCGAGAACGGGTGGTCGTACACCCACTCGTTCGGTGCCACATCGGCCGGGGTGGCCGAGTGGTACTGGATGCCGTCCACGAACCAGTCGATGCGCTCTGGGGTCCACTCGACCGAGAACGTGTGCCAGTCCTCGTACACGGGGGTGTCGAACGTGTGGGTGTCGCCGTAGGAGTTGCCTCCCGAGTATCCCGGTCCGTGGATGGTGCCGAAGATCTCGTTCGGCAGGCGCCCGACGAACTCCATCACGTCGATCTCGCCCGTCTGGGGCCAGCCGACCTCACGGAAGTCGTTGCCGAGCGTCCACACGGCGGGCCAGATGCCAGAGCCCTGGGGCACCTGCACGCGTGACTCGATGCGGCCGTACTCGAACTCCTGCTTCTGCTCGGTGATCAGTCGGGCCGACGTGTGCGTGCACGGTCCGTGCCAGCAGTCGAGGTCCGTGGTCGCCGGGTCGATTTCTCGAGCCGTGATCACCATGTTGCCGTTGCCGTCATGCGCCGCGTTGTCGGTGCTGTCGGTGTAGTACTGCAGCTCGTCGTTGCCCCAGCCCCAGCCTCCGGTCTCGTAGGTCCAGTTGTCGGGGTTGGCGGGTGTGCCTGCCGCTCCGTCGAACTCGTCGCTCCACACCGGAACCCAGCTGTCGGGCCCCTCGTCGGAGGCCGCGTTGTCGGCCACCGTCATGGTGACGGTGTCGCCATCGCCCTCTCCGAGGTACCAGAACGACAGCCCCTCGTAGGCCGACCAGTCCTGGCCGGCAGCGAAGTCGCGCGAGAGCGTCGACTCGCCGCCCGTCGTCACGTCGAGCACGTTCTCGAAGACGTCTTGTCCGGTGTAGCTGCCAGCCGCGGCCTCGCTTACCGCGAGGTCGATGTCGCCCTCGGTGTCGAAGAGCCACGGGTGGGTCTCGAAGTCGTCGACGATCCTGAAGTCGATCAGGTCGTCGTCCTGGATGCTCACGGTGGCACTGCTCACGAAGCCGAACTCGGCTCCGATCGGGTTCGACAGGTTGACGAGGAAGGTCTCGTCCACCTCGTGCTTGGCGTTCTGCAGGGTGGAGACGGTGATGGTCGCCTCACGCTCCCCGGCGGGGATCGTGACGGTTCGGCTGGCCGTGGCGAAGTCGCGGTCGAGCGTCGCGGGCAGGTCCTCGGTCGCGGTGCGTGCAGCGGACTCCGCGGTGGCGAAGTCGACGGTCACGTCCGTGGCGGCGACGCGATTCAGCCGCACGGTTGCGGAGGAGTCGGACCCCTCGAGAACCTCGTACCCGGCGCGGTCGAATCCGATCGTCAGGGGCACCTCGGCGGCCTGGCCGTAGAGCAGCACGTCGTCGTAATAGAACATCTGCGTGCCGGCCGTGGTGAGCGCGCCGAACGCGAAGCCATGCATCTCGGTGAGTCCGAGACCGTCGTTCGGCGCGTTGTTGTTGATGTTCTTGCGCGCGAAGTCGGCGAAGTCGAACTGCTGGAACTTCCAGCCGGTCCAGTTGTCGGTGTACTCGACAACGAAACGCTCGGCGTCGTCGACGGTCGAACCGGGGTTGCGGTTGTCCTGGATGTCGAGGAACAGGCGCGTGCCCGATCCGTTGCCGTGCATCCAGAAGCCGATGCCCTCGTAGGTGCTCCAGTCCTGGGTGGTCCACGCGTCAACGGCGGCATTCGTGAAGTTGTCCACCACGACTCCGTAGGACGTCACGGTGAACGCCGACGAGAGCACGTCGTTTTCGGCAGCGTCACCGGGCACGGGAACGGGAACGGGAGCAGGAACCGTGCCGAAGGCGATGGTGCTGTTGGGGTCCTCGGCGTTGAACCAGCCGACGGGAACGGTTCCCGCGGTGCCCGACGGCAGGGCGGCCTCGAAGTCCTCGACCAGCAGTGTGCGGCCGGTGGGCGGGCCGACGACGGGGCCGTCGTTGTCGACGATCGTGATCGTCGCGGCGCTCGGGGTGCCGAGCGATGCTCCGACGGCGTTACTGAGGGTCAACGAGAGGGTCTCGCTCGGCTCCTCGGCGTCGTCGTCAATCGTGGCGACGGAGATCGCCTTCGTCGTCTCGCCGGCGGCGAAGGTGAGCGTGCCGACCGCGGAGGTGTAGTCGCCGGCGCCGGCGGTGCCGTCGCTCGTCGCGTAGTCGACGGTGATGGGTGTGGTGGGTGTGACGTTGAGGCGCACGTTGATGTTCGCCGCGGCACCCTCGATGACCTCGGCGGATGCTGCGGAGAGGGAGACCGTCGGTGTCACCTCGGCGCCCGCGAAGAGCTCGAGGTCGTCGATCTGCACGGTAGCGGTGCCGCTGACGGCAGGCACGGCGTAGCCCCACATGGTGGTGAGGCCGAGGCCGTCGTTCGGTCCGGGGTTGAAGTCAGTG
>JAJAZI010000251.1 GCA_026785785.1 Microbacteriaceae bacterium | reverse complement strand
CGGCCCAGTGAACAACTAATGAGCAACGAATAATGAGCGGCTCGAAATGAGTCCCGTACTCGACTAATGGCTTTTTCCTGTCAGGGAGAAGGCCCCAGACAGGAGAATTGTGGCTAAACCACGCGTACACGAGATCGCCAGCGAACTCGGTATTGATAGCAAGAAGGCCCTTGAGAAGCTCAAGGAAATGGGCGAGTTCGTCAAGGGACCATCCTCTAGCATCGAACCCCCGGTAGCACGCAAGCTTCGCGCCGCACTCGCGGCCGACGGCATCACTGCTCCGGCCAAGTCGGCCGTCGCACCCGCTGCCCCGGCAGCTCCGCGTCCCTCCGCGCCGACGCCAGGACCCGTCGTTGTCGCCGCGCCCGAAGCCCCGGCTACGAAGGTCACGTCGGCGCCCGCGCCGGGCGCACCGGCTCCGGCCCTGCCCGCAGCCGAGGCCGCTCCGGCAGCACCGGCAGAGACCCCAACCGAGAAGTCCGACGGCGGCGGCTCCAATATTCCCCGTCCCGGCGCCCCGCGTCCGGGCAACAACCCGTTCGCCAGTGCGCAGGGGATGCAGCGGCCGGGCGCCCCGCGCCCGGGCAACAACCCCTACGCGAGCGCGCAGGGCATGCAGACCCGTCCCGCGGCGAGCTCGACCGGAATCCCGCGTCCCGCGGCTCCGCGTCCGGGCGCCCCGCGTCCCGGTGGACCCGGCCAGGGTGCCCGCCCGGGCGGCTTCGGCCAGCGTCCCGCAGCCGCGGGTGGATTCCAACGCCCCGGAGGTGCGGGCGGTGCCCGTCCTGCCGGCGGTGGATTCTCGCGCCCGGGTGGTGCCCCCGGCGCTCCCGGCGGCGGCTTCAGTGCACCTCGCCCCGGTGGCGGCGGCGGTCGTGGCCGTGGCCCCGGCGGTGGAACCGCTGGTGCGTTCGGTCGCGGCGGCGGCAAGAGCAAGGCCCGCAAGTCGAAGCGGACGAAGAGAGCCGAATTCGAACTGAGGGAAGCCCCGTCGCTTGGCGGCGTGAGCGTTCCCCGTGGTGACGGCACGACCGTCATCCGACTGCGCCGCGGAGCATCCATCACCGACTTCGCCGACAAGCTCGACACGAGCCCCGGCAACCTGGTCACCGTGCTGTTCCACCTCGGCCAGATGGCGACCGCGACCGAGTCCCTCGACGAGGCCACTTTCGACATCCTCGGCAACGAGCTGGGCTTCAAGATCCAGATGGTCTCCCCGGAGGACGAGGACCGCGAGCTGCTGCTCGGCTTCGACCTCGACCTCGACCAGGAGCTTGAGGACGAGAACGATGAGGACCTCGAGATCCGTCCCCCCGTCGTCACCGTCATGGGCCACGTCGACCACGGAAAGACCAAGCTGCTCGACTCGATCCGGAACGCGAATGTCGTCGCCGGCGAAGCCGGTGGGATCACTCAGCACATCGGTGCCTACCAGATTGTCGCCGAGCACGATGGCGTCGAGCGGGCCATCACCTTCATCGACACCCCGGGCCACGAGGCGTTCACCGCCATGCGCGCCCGTGGTGCCCAGGTCACCGACATCGCGATCCTCGTGGTCGCGGCCGACGACGGAATCATGCCGCAGACGGTCGAGGCGCTTAACCACGCCCAAGCCGCCGGCGTGCCGATCGTCGTCGCGGTCAACAAGGTCGACAAGCCGGGTGCGAACCCGGCCAAGGTGCGCCAACAGCTCACCGAATTCGGGCTCGTCGCAGAGGAGTATGGAGGCGAGACGATGTTCATCGACGTCTCGGCCCTCACGGGACTCGGTGTCAAGGAGCTGCTCGACGCGGTCCTCCTCGTCGCCGACGCCGGACTCGACATGCGCGCGAACCCGAACAAGGATGCGCGTGGAGTCGCGATCGAGGCCAAGCTCGACAAGGGACGCGGTGCGGTCGCGACCGTGCTCATCCAATCGGGCACCCTCGAGGTCGGAGACCCCATCGTCGCCGGAACGGCCTATGGGCGCGTGCGTGCGATGTTCGACGAGAACGGCGAGTCCATCGAGTTCGCGACACCGGCTCGTCCGGTGGCGGTACTCGGCCTGACCTCGGTACCCCGCGCCGGTGACACGTTCCTGGTCACCGACGACGACCGCACCGCCCGGCAGATCGCCGAGAAGCGTGAAGCCGTGGAGCGCAACGCGCTCCTGGCCCGCAGCCGCAAGCGGATCAGCCTCGAGGACTTCACCAAGGCCCTCGAAGACGGCAAGGTCGACGCGCTCAACCTCATCATCAAGGGAGACGTGTCGGGCGCGGTCGAGGCACTCGAGGAGTCTCTGCTCAAGATCGACGTCGACGACTCGGTCCAGCTGCGCATCATCCACCGTGGTGTCGGTGCCGTCACCGAGAGCGACGTCAACCTCGCAACGGTCGACAATGCGATCATCATCGGATTCAACGTGCGTCCCGACACGAAGGCGCGCGAGCGCGCCGCCCGTGAAGGCGTCGACGTGCGCTTCTACTCGGTCATCTACGCCGCTCTCGAGGACATCGAGAACTCGCTCAAGGGCATGCTCAAGCCCGAGTTCGAGGAGGTGCAGTCCGGTGTTGCCGAGATCCGCGAGGTGTTCCGTTCCTCCAAGTTCGGAAACGTCGCCGGTGTCATCGTCCGCTCGGGTACGATCACCCGCAACGCCAAGGCGCGGGTCATCCGCGACGGCGTCGTGGTGGGCGACAACCTCGCCATCGAGTCGCTGCGTCGCTTCAAGGACGACGTCACCGAGGTGCGCACGGACTTCGAGGCCGGTATCGGGCTCGGCAAGTTCAACGACATCCAAATCGGCGACGAGATCGAGACGATCGAAATGAAGGAAAAGCCCCGCGTCTAAGCGGGACATCGCTCACGCGTCGGATGCGGCGGGGTGTGCGGGCGCCGGATCGCTCGATCACGAGGATCCGGCTCCCCCCCCCCCCCCCCGTGGCCCACTTTGGGGTGGACCCCCACGGAAACCCACCAAAAAAAAAAGGACACAGAAAATGCGTCTACCGCCCCCCCCCCCAAAAATGCGGGCCCCCAAAAAGGGATT
>JAJAZI010000250.1 GCA_026785785.1 Microbacteriaceae bacterium | reverse complement strand
GGGCCGCCGCCCCCGCCGGGGGGGTCGGCTCCTGTCCCGGCGGGCCGCCCCCCCCCGGCCCCCCCCCGGCGGGCCGGCCCCCCCCCGGGGCGCCCCCCTTCGTGCTTACCCGGGGATGCTGCTAGCCGTAGAAGCGCTTCTCGAAGACCTGGCGCGCGAGCCGGGTCACTCGAAGGTAGTCGTCCTCGAGCTGGTTAGCCGACCCCGGCGGGTACCCCATAAGCCGGGCGATGCCCTCCAGCTGCGGACGGTCGATCGGCAACACGTCGGTCGTCCGCACCATCCACAGGGTCATCGCCGACCGCACGCGGGAGGCGAGGATCCAGGCGGCGCGCAGCTTCGCCGCCTCCGCCTCGGTGATGAACCCCTCCTCGCAGGCCGCGGCGAGAGCCGCGAGGGTCGACGTCGTCCGCAGCGACGGCAGGCGCGCCCCGTGCTGGAGCTGGATGAGCTGCACGAGCCACTCGACGTCGCTGAGCGAACCGCGTCCGAGCTTGAGGTGCCTGGCCGGGTCGGCCGCCTGCGGCAGGCGCTCCGACTCCACCCTCGCCTTGATGCGCTTGACCTCGCGGACATCCTGTTCGGGGATGTCTTTCGGGTAGCGCACCTCGTCGGCGAGGGCCTCGAAATCGCGCAGCAGAGCCTCGTCGCCGACAGCGCCCGTGGCCCGCAGCAGCGCCTGCGCCTCCCAGGTGAGCGACCAGCGCTGATAGTAGGCCCGGTACGAATCGAGCGACCGCACCAGCGGACCGTTCTTCCCCTCCGGGCGAAGGTTCATGTCGAGGTCGAGGGGCAGACGGAGATCCTCCGTCGAGGCGATCAGCCGCGAGACGATCGTCTCCGCCCGGGACTGCGCCTCGGCGCCGGATGCCGTGGTCGCGCGGTAGACGTAGATGACGTCGGCGTCCGATCCGAAACCGAGCTCGCGGCCGCCGTAGCGGCCCATCGCGATGATCCCGAACTCGATCCCGTCGATGTCACGACGGGCGAGGTCGAGCATGCCGGTCAGCAGCGTCGTCGTGACATCCGCCAGCGCTCTGCCGAGGTGCTCGACGTCGATGAGCCCGAGGATCGCCGCGATGGCCAGGCGCAGCACCTCCCGCCGGCGCGCGGTGCGCAGAGCTAGGGCGGCCGTCGCCGGGTCGCCGTGGCGGGAGATCGTGGCGGTCGCCTCGTCGCGGAGGGCCTCGAGCGGGCGGGGGCTCAGCTCCCCCTCGTTTTCGAACCAGGCCGCGCCCTCGGGGATGCGCTCGAGGAGCACGCCGATGTAGCGGGCGGCCGACAGCGCGTTGGTGAGCCGGTTGGCGGCGCCAGAGGAGTCGCGGAGCATCCGGAGGAACCAGTAGGACTCCCCCAGGTCCTCGCTCAGGCGGCGGAAGGCGAGCAGCCCGTAGTCCGGGTCGGCGCCCGCGGCGAACCACTGCAGCATCACCGGCAGCAGGTGTCGCTGGATGGCCGCGCGGCGCGAGACCCCCGAGGTGAGTGCCCGGATGTGCGAGAGCGCGCCCTTTGGATCCCGGAACCCGATTGCCGAGAGCCGAGCAGCGGCCTGGTCACTCGTGAGGGAGATGCCGTCGTCTTTGAGGGCCGCCACGGCGCTGAGCAGGGGGCGGTAGAACAGCCGCTCGTGCAGCGACCGCACGGTCAGCTTCGTGCGGTTCCACTGGGCGCTGAGGTCGTCGGCGCTCGACGCGAGCCCGGTGCCGCGGGCCAGCACGCGCAGGCCCTCCCGGTCGGTGGGCATGAGGTGGGTGCGGCGCAGCCTTGTGAGCTGCACTCGGTGCTCGAGCAGCCGCAGAAACCGGTAGTCGCGGGCGAATTCGGCCGATTCAGCCCGCCCGATGTAGCCCTGCTCGGCGAGTGAGACGAGCGCGGGCAGGGTGCCGGGCTGGCGCACCTCGGGGTCGGTCTGCCCATGCACGAGCTGCAACAGCTGGATGGTGAACTCGATGTCCCGGAGGCCGCCGGGGCCGAGTTTCAGCTGCCGGTCGAGCTCCGCCGAGGGGATGTTGGCGGTGACCCGCTCGCGCATCCGCTGCACCGACTCGACGAAGTTCTCCCGCGCGGCACTGCTCCACACCTTCGGCGCCACCGCGTCGACGTAGCGCCGGCCGAGGTCGGAGTCGCCGGCGAGGCACCGCGCCTTGAGCAGGGCCTGGAACTCCCAGCTCTTGGCCCACCGGTCGTAGTAGGCCACGTGGGACTCGAGCGTGCGCACGAGCGCGCCGTCCTTGCCCTCCGGGCGCAGATTCGCGTCGACCTCCCACAGGTCCGGTTCGTTGCCGTAGTCGTGCACGGCGCGGATCGCGGCCATCGCGAGCTTCGTCGCGATCTCGACCGCCCTGTCGTTGTCGAGCTCTCCCGAGCCCTCGGCGACGAAGATCACATCGACGTCGCTGATGTAGTTGAGCTCGCGCGCCCCGGCCTTGCCCATCCCGATGATCGCGAGGCGACTCGCGGCGACCTGGTCCGGAGGGTAGGTCGAGACGGAGCGGGCCACTGCGATCGCGGCCTCCAGCGCTGCGCCGGCGAGGTCGGCGAGGGCGGCGGCGACGGTATCGACGGCGGCGAGCGGGTCGGGCCTCGAGAGGTCCCAGGCGGTGAGCTGGACGAGGTGGCGGCGGTAGCGAACCCGGAGGGCGGTGGATGCCGCCGGCTCGGCCACCCCGGCGACGCCGTCGACGGCCTCAACGGACGCGAGCAGGTCGGCGACGTACTCCGCGGCCGACGGCGGACGCGGCAGCGGCTCGATGAGGCTCCCGAGCTCGGCGGGCCGGCGCTGCAGGAACTCCCCCAGCCCGGTCGATGCGCCGAGCACCCGGATCAGCCGTTCGGCGCTCTCGTCCACGGCCAGGAGGGGCATCACCTCCTGCAGCGTGGTCCTCAGCAGCTGGGCGAGTGTGCGCAGCGCCAGGTCAGGATCGGCGGCCGCGCCGAAGTGCGCCGCGATCTCGTCCAGCCCGTGCTCGGCCGCGAGTTCGCCCAGAAGGGTGTTGGCCGCCGCAAGCTCCGCAAAACCCAGCTTCGCCAATTCGGTCAGGGTACTCGGGTGCCTCGGCATCCTCGCCTGCACTTTCTTCTCGGGCGACCCTCTGGCTAGAGCATCTCCAGGTTGCTCTTGAGCTCGTACGGCGTCACCTGGGCGCGGTAATCGCGCCACTCCTGCCGCTTGTTCAGCAGCACGTAATTGAACACGTGCTCGCCGAGGGTCTCGGCGACAAGCTCCGACTCCTCCATGAGCGACACGGCGCGGTCGAGGCTCGCGGGCAGCTGCTTATAGCCGAGCGCCTTGCGCTCGGCATCCGAGAGGCTCCACACGTTGTTCTCCGCCTCCGGGGGCAGCTCGTACCCGTTCTCGATGCCCTTGAGCCCAGCGGCGAGCATGAGCGAGAAGGCGAGGTAGGGGTTCGCGGCGGAGTCGATCGCGCGGTACTCGACCCGGGCGCTCTGGCCCTTATTGGGTTTGTAGAGCGGCACCCGCACGAGCGCGGACCGGTTGTTGTGGCCCCAGGTGACGAAGCTCGGCGCCTCGTCGCCGCCCCACAGCCGCTTGTAGGAGTTCACGAACTGGTTGGTCACCGCCGTGATCTCCGGCGCGTGCGTGAGCAGGCCGGCGATGAACTGGCGGCCGATCTTCGACAGCTGGTACTGGGCTCCGGCCTCGAAGAACGCGTTGGTGTCGCCCTCGAAAAGCGACATGTGGGTGTGCATGCCTGAGCCCGGCGCGTCGGCGAGAGGCTTCGGCATGAAGGTCGCGTAGACGCCCTGCTCGATCGCCACCTCTTTGATGACGGTGCGGAAGGTCATGATGTTGTCGGCGGTCGTCAGCGCGTCGGCGTAGCGCAGGTCGATCTCGTTCTGACCCGGCCCGGCCTCGTGGTGGGAGAACTCGACCGAGATGCCGAGGTCCTCGAGCATCCGCACCGAGCGGCGACGGAAGTCGTGCGCAGTGCCTCCGGGCACGTTGTCGAAATAGCCCGCCTTGTCGACCGGCTGGGGGCCCTTCGGGCCGTACTGGGAGCTCTTGAGCAGGTAGAACTCGACCTCGGGATGCGTGTAGAAGGTGAAGCCGCGGTCGGCCGCCTTCGCGAGCGTGCGCTTGAGAACGTTGCGCGGGTCGGCGACGGCGGGCTGGCCGTCCGGGGTCGTGATGTCGCAGAACATGCGCGCGGTCGGGTCGACCTCGCCGCGCCAGGGCAGGATCTGGAAGGTCGTGGGGTCGGGGTGGGCGAGCACGTCGGCCTCATAGGCGCGCGTGAGCCCCTCGATCGCGGAGCCGTCGAATCCGAGGCCCTCGGCGAAGGCTCCCTCCACCTCGGCCGGGGCGATGGCGACCGACTTGAGCGTGCCGACGACGTCGGTGAACCAGAGCCGGATGAACTTGACTCCTCGCTCTTCGATCGTGCGAAGAACGAAGTCACGTTGCTTGTCCATTGGCCCCTCATCGTCGCGTCCGGGGCCGAGCGCCCACCGCTATTAGGCTACTTGCTATGCCCCGACTTCGCTTGGCACTCGCCCAGACCAACCCCGTCGTCGGCGACCTCACGGGCAACGCCGAGCAGGTGCTGCACGCGGCCATGGCCGCGGCTGCAGCCGGCGCCGACATCCTCGTGACGGGCGAAATGGCACTGACGGGGTACCCGATCGAGGACCTCGCCTCCCGGCCGGCCTTTTTAAAGAAGTGCCGCGACGCCGTGCCCGCCCTCGCGAAGAGACTGCAGGACGCCGGGCTCGGCGACCTCGTCGTCATCGTCGGGCACCCCGACGGACCGTTCGAGCCGCGGCTGCTCGGCACGAGGAACGCGCCGACCGCGATCGCCCAGAACTGCGCGAGCGTGCTGCAGCACGGCCACACCAAGGCCAGGTACGCCAAGCACCACCTTCCTAACTACTCGGTGTTCGACGAGTACCGGGTCTTCATCCCCGGGGACGAGCTCCTCGTGCTGCGGATGCGAGGCGTCGACGTCGCCGTCATCGTCTGCGAGGACCTCTGGCGGGACGGGGGCCCGCTCGGCCGGGTGCTCGAGGCGGATGCCGGCCTGCTCGTCGTTCTCAACGCCTCGCCGTTCGAGCGGGACAAGGACGAGGTGCGGCTCCCACTCGTCACCCGCAGGGCTGTCGAGACCAACACGACCGTCGCCTACGTGAATCTCGTGGGCGGGCAGGACGATCTCGTCTTCGACGGCGACAGCGTCGTTGTCGACGGCACCGGCAACGTCCTCGCCAGGGCGCCGCAGTTCGTCGAGCATGTTCTCGTCGTCGACCTCGACCTCGAGCCGGCGAACCTGACGGCCGAGCTCCCCGACAACGTGCGACGAGTCAATCTGACCGTGCCGGAGCACAGCAGCACCTCACTCGACAAGGACGTGGCGACGCTGCCCGACGATCGCGAGCAGGTGTGGAACGCCCTCGTGCTCGGGCTCTGCGACTACGTCGGCAAGAACGGCTTCTCCTCCGTGGCCCTCGGCCTCTCCGGCGGAATCGACTCCGCCGTCTGCGCCTCGCTCGCCGCGGACGCGGTCGGAGCCGACCGGGTCTTCGGCGTCTCGATGCCAAGCCGGTGGAGTTCGGACCATTCCCGGTCGGATGCCGACGACACCGCCGAGCGAATCGGGCTGCACTACTCGGTCGAGCCGATCGCCGACCTGGTGCTGCCGATCGAGCACCAGCTGGGCCTCACCGGTGTGGCGGCCGAGAACCTGCAGGCGCGCGTGCGCGGCATCATCCTCATGTCCCTGTCGAACGCGCACGGGCACCTCGTGCTCACGACAGGCAACAAGACCGAGCTCTCAGTGGGCTACTCGACGATGTACGGCGACTCGGTCGGCGGCTTCGCCCCGCTCAAGGACGTGCCGAAGCTGCTGGTCTGGGAACTCGCCCGCTGGCGCAATGAGCATGCGGCCTCACTCGGCCAGACCCCGCCGATCCCGGAGAGCTCGATCGCGAAGCCGCCGTCGGCGGAGCTCCGGCCGGGCCAGACCGACCAGGATTCCCTCCCGCCGTACGAGGCGCTCGACGGCATCCTCGACGCGTACATCACGAACGCGCTGGGGCGGGAGGACGTCATCGCCCTCGGCTTCGATGAGGAGACGGTCGACTTCGTCGTGAAGCTCGTCGACCGCTCGGAGTGGAAGCGCCGCCAGGGCGCGATCGGGCCGAAGATTTCCGGGATGGCCTTCGGCCGCGACCGGCGCCTGCCGATCACCTATCGCCCCAGTCACTGAATTCCAGGGAGAGCTTCATGACCGATTCCACCGCGGCGGCCACGCAGGCCGGCCTCAAGAAGGTGCGCACGCGCCACTTCCAGGGCGCGAAGAACAGCGGCATCACGATCACCGGACTCACGAGCTACGACATGCTCACCGCGGCGATCTTCGACAGGGCGGGGATCGACTTCCTGCTCGTCGGCGACTCCGCCGGCAATAACGTGCTCGGCTTCGACACGACCCTCCCGGTCACCATCGACGAGCTCATCCCTCTCACCCGGGCCGTCGCCGGAGCCGTCTCCCGCGCCTTCGTGATCGCCGACATGCCGTTCGGCTCCTACGAGTCGAGCCCCGAGCAGGCGCTGCACACCGCCTTCCGGTTCATGAAGGAGACCGGAGCGCACGCCGTCAAGCTCGAGGGTGGGGTGCGCAGCGCCGAGCAGATCCGCCGCATCGTCGAGGCGGGCATCCCGGTCATGGCACACATCGGATTCACCCCGCAGAGCGAGCACGGTCTCGGCGGGCACATGATTCAGGGCCGGGGAGCTGGCGCAGAGGCGCTTCTCGCCGACGCCATCGCGGTGCAGGATGCCGGTGCCTTCGCCGTCGTGCTCGAGATGGTTCCCTCCGCCGCGGCACAGCGCGTGACAGAGACGATCCGAATCCCCACGATCGGTGGCGGAGCCGGCCCCCACGTCGACGGGCAGCTGCTCGTCTGGACCGACTGGGCGGGACTGACGACCGGGCGCATCCCCAAATTCGTCAAGCAGTACGCGAACCTCAGCGGGGTGCTGACGGATGCCGCGAAGGCCTACATCGCCGACGTCGGTTCCGGCAGCTACCCGGCGACGGAACACGAATACGAGGAGTGACCCCCGCGCCCGTCACTCGTCGTCGCGCGCATCCTCCTCTGCCCACTTGCGGGCCCGCTCGGCGATGATCTGCGGAGCACGCGCGGCGTCCTCTCTCGAGTCGAATGGGCCGTCCCGGTCGCTTCCGATCGACTTCGCGCCCTCTTCAACTTCGCCCGTCTTGTGGTTGTAGTACCACTGCGTCATGGCTGCCTCCCTTAGTCAACTTATAATTGAGCCTATGCCTCGGGATTCGCACGGTCACCTCGTCCCTGGGGTCGTCTCCCCGCTCCGAGCCGTCCCGAAGCACATTCCGCGCCCGGAGTACGTTGGCAAGAGTGAACCGTCGCCGTTCGCCGG
>JAJAZI010000249.1 GCA_026785785.1 Microbacteriaceae bacterium | reverse complement strand
AGGGCGACCTCAAAGAGAACGGCGGCTACCACGCAGCCAAGGAGGAGCAGGGCAAGATCGAGGCACGCATCCGTGTGCTCACCGAACTCCTGCGGCACGCGAAGGTCGGTGCCGCGCCCCACGCCAACGGCGTCGTCGAGTCCGGCACCGTCGTGACGGCAACGATCCAGGGTGACCCGAGCGAGTTCCTGCTCGGCAGCCGCGAGATCGTGGACGCCGGCAGCGAACTCGACGTCTACTCCGAGGGAAGCCCGCTCGGTACGGCGATCGTCGGCCACAAGGTCGGCGACACGGTCGTCTACACGGCCCCCAACGGCAAAGACATCACCGTCGTGATCTCGAAGGTCGAGCCCTACGAGCCGTAGGTCAGTACCCGACCCTCGGGTCGTAACCCGCCTCGCGCAGGCGCTCGATGACCCCACGCACGTGCTCCGGCCCGCGCGTCTCCACGCTGAGCTCGAGCTCGACCTCGCTGATGAGCGCGTTGCGACCGTGCCGCGTGTGCAGCACCTCGACCACGTTCGCGTTCGCCTCCGAGATCAGCTCAGCGACGCGTGCGAGCTGGCCGGGGCGGTCGGGCAGCATGAGCTTGAGCTTGAGGTACCGCTCGGAGGCGGCGAGACCGCGCGAGATGATGCGCTCCATCACGAGCGGGTCGATGTTGCCGCCGCTCAGGATCACGACCGTGCGACCGAGGTCTTTCACCTGACCGGTGAGGATCGCGGCGACCGCGGCGGCGCCGGCGGGTTCGACGACGAGCTTGGCGCGCTCGAGCAGCACCAGCAGCGCCCGCGCGATGTCGTCGTCGGTCACCGTGACGACCTCATCGACGGCGTCCTTGATGATGTCGAAGTTCAGCCGCCCCGGCTTGCTCACCGCGATGCCGTCGGCGATCGTCGGCGCCATCGTGATCTCAGTCGGCTCCCCCGCGGCGAGCGACACCGGGTAGGCGGCGGCGTTCGTCGCCTGCACCCCGATGATGCGCACGGTGCGGCCGTCCCGCGCAGCGGCCTGCTTGAGAGCGCTTGCGACGCCGGAGATGAGTCCGCCGCCACCAATCGGCATGATGACGGTGTCGATGTCAGCGACCTGGTCGAGCATTTCGAGTCCGAGGGTTCCCTGCCCGGCGACGACATCCGGGTGATCGAACGGCGGGATCAGCACCGCCCCGGTGCTCTCGGCGAACTCCGCCGCGGCCCGCAGCGGCTCGTCGACCGTGTGCCCGCGGAGGATCACGTCGGCTCCGTAGCTCCTGGTTGCCTGCAGCTTGGGCAGCGCGACGCCGACGGGCATGAAGATCGTGGCCGCGATGCCGAGCTCGCGAGCGGCGAAGGCGACACCCTGGGCGTGGTTGCCCGCGGATGCGGCGACGACGCCGCGCGCGCGCTCGTCGGCACTCAGCTGCGCCAGCCGGTTGTAGGCCCCGCGAATCTTGTACGAGCCGGTGCGCTGCAGGTTCTCGCACTTGAGGTACACCGGCGAGCCGAGAAGCTCGGAGAGGTAGCGCGAGCTCTCCATCGGGGTGACCTCGGCCACCCGCGAGACCCGCTCGCGCGCAGCCTCGATCTCGGCCAGGGTGGGACCGGTCAGGGTTTTCTCAGGCATTCCGCGTGACATCCTTCGCATTTGGATCAGGGTACGGGCTTTCTCTCCACGCTCCACTCGCCATGTACGCCGCTATCGTGTTCACAGTCGCGACGATCGGCACGGCGAAGAGCGCTCCGGGGATCCCGGCGAGGTAGCCGCCGGCCCCGACGGCGAGCACGACGGCGAGCGGATGCACCTTGACGACGGCTCCCATCACGAGCGGCTGCAGCACGTGGCCCTCGATCTGCTGCACGAGCAGCACACCCGCGAGCATGATGAGCGCGATGACCGGCCCTTGGTAGACAAGGGCGATGAAGACGGCGATGGTTCCCGTGAGCACGGCGCCGACGATCGGGATGAACGAACCGAGGAAGACCGCGACGGCAATCGGAATTGCGAGCGGCAGCTGCAGGATGAGTGCGATTCCGCCAATTCCGACGGCATCGACCGCGGCGACGAAGACCTGCACCCGGACGAACCGGGTGAGGGTCGTCCAGCCGGCGATCCCGGAGCCGTTGACCGCTGCGCGGGCGTTGCGTGGGAAGAGCCTGACGACCCAGCCCCAGATTCCCTCGCCGTCAATCAGCAGGATGAGGTTTGCGAACAGGACAAGCAGGATGCCGATCAGCACGTGGCCCGCCGTGGACCCGACCGAGAGCGCCCCCGTGACGAAGACGCCGCTGTTGGCTTGGATCGACTCGAAGGCCTGCCCGAGGAAGTCGCCGATCTGGGTGTCGGTGAGATGCAACGGAGAATCGCGGAGGAATTCGCGGAAGGTGTCGATGGCCACGACGGTGCGCTCCTGGAGGGCAGGGAAGCCGTCCCTGACCTGCGCGACAACGAGGTAGACCAAGGCCGAGACGATCGCGAGAATTCCCACCTCGGCGACAGTGATGGCCAGCCATTTGGGCCAGCGGTGCCGCTGCAGGAACGTCGCGAAGGGCACCAGGAGCGCCGCGAGCAGCACGGCGACCATGAGCGGGATGACGATCAGTCGCAGCTGCACGACGAGGAATACGAAAATTGCGACAACGCCCGCGATCACGAGCAGACGCCAGGCCCACGCCCCGGCGATGCGCACACCGACCGGAACCGCCTCGTCGACCCTCACCCGGCGGTCCGAGGCATCGGCGAATGCGCGCGCGCGGGTCACTGCCGCCGCCCTCCGCCTGCCGAATATCACTCGGTCATTCTAAACGCGTGGACTCGCCGAGACCGGCCGCCCCCGCAACGTGATGTGAACGGGGTCCCCCGGCTCGGGATGCTCCCCCACCTCGTGCTGGATCGACAGGATGAGGCCGTCGGCCACCCGCACCCGCGTGCGCCGGAGCGAACCGAGAAAGCTCGACGCGACCACGGT
>JAJAZI010000248.1 GCA_026785785.1 Microbacteriaceae bacterium | reverse complement strand
GTGGGTTGGTTCCTCATCCTGCACCTCTACCCGAGCGTTAGTGCGGGCTCGCTCGCGCCCATCCGGCAGAAGGCCGGGCCAACCTCCAGCGCGTCGGCACCTTCGCCAGTAGACCGCGAAAACCGGTCGCCGCTCACCCCAAACCACGAAAACGGTTTGCCACTCACCCCAAACCGCGCCGGAGTCTGAGTCCGCTCGCGGCGGCCAGCACGGACCCCACGTCCCACGCGGGCTCAGCCAGCGAGTGCGCCCCCCGCCGCCTCGGGAGCGCCTGCGTCCTCGCTGCCTGCCCTCGTCTCGCGTACGAGGAAGTTCTCGATGTCGAAGAGATTGTCGGCGCGACGGGCGATCGCGAGAAGGGTCGACATTGACGCGACCTCTTCCACCTGCTCCTTGAGGAACCACAGCATGAACTGCTCACCCAACGCATCGTTCTCCACACGCGCCGCTGCGAAGAGGGCCTCGATCTGCTCGGTCACCCTCCTCTCCTGCTCGAGCGCCAGCGCGATCGGCTCCGTTTCGGTCGCGAACTCGTTGACGACCTCGGGCACTCCAGGAATCTGGATGCCGAGGTCGCGATCGAGCCGATACTGCACGAGCATCATGGCGTGATTGCGCTCCTCGAGCGACTGGCGATAGAAGTGCTTGGCGAGCTGCGGAAGGTCGCGGTTGTCGAACCAGACCGCGATGGCGACGTACTGCTGCGAGGCAGCGAACTCGTTGCCGATCTGCTTGGTGAGCAGCTGGTCGAAGGTCGAAGTTGTCATTGTGACCACGCTACTACTTGCTCCGCCCCGTTTCAGCCCGCGCACTCCTCCGCGACTCTTCCCTGCTCGGCGCGGAAGTCACGCAGCGCCGCACTCTTGCTTCGCATCTCGATCGGCACCTGCCGGGGGTCGACGTCGGGCGGCGGGATCAGCCAGTAGTGCGAGCCTCGTCGGACGATCTCCCAGTGCGCGTTGTGGAGGAGCAGATGGTGATGCTTGCAGAGGAGTATGCCGTCAGCGATGTTCGTCTTGCCGCCATCGCGAACCCAGTGCTCAATGTGGTGGCACTCGCACCACGAGGGCGGTCTCTCGCAGCCGTTGACCATGCAACCGCCGTCCCTCACCGCGAGGGCGATGCGCTGGGCGCGGGTGAACAGACGCTGCTCACGTCCGACATCGAGCGGCTGCCCGTCTCCGTCGAGGCGGATCAGGGTGGCCGCTCCCGCGCACACGGCCCGCTCGATCGTCTCGATGGAGACGGCGTCGGCCTGTGCCTCGAGACGCCCGTGTCCGGCGCGCTCGGCGAGCGCCGTCGCCGCGACAAGCACGCGTACGACCGGTGCCCCGCTGCCGAGCAGCTGGCTGGAATCTGCATCCGCGCCTTGGCGCAGCAGCTGGACGAAGACGTCGGAGGCGAGCTGCTCCGTGGTGCGGGTGTCGGCGAGAATGCGCTGCTCCTGCGCTTCAGAGTCGCCACTCACGAAGCGCGGGCCGCCGCGCCGCGGCGAAGTGGCGCGGTCGTAGAGCTCGCCGACGCAGGCACTCGTCTCGGGGTCCAGTTCCCACACGAGCCGCGCCATGCCGTTGGGGAGACGCCGGAACCGCAACGACCGCTGTTCGTGGCGCGCCGCCTCGCGGTCGACAATACCGGCCTCGTCGAGCTCGTCGCGCAGCTCGCGCGCACGCCGGAAGAGCCTGTCGGCATCGAGTAAGGCGGCTTCGTCGCACAGCAGCGCCGCAGCCTCGGCGAGACGCTGCTGCGGCACGTTCTCGCTCGGCCGCCCGAGCCCATTGCGGATCGACTCCGCCGCCGCGATCGGCAGTGTGCCCGCCGTCACCGCCCGGCCGACGCAGTGCAGCCAAGGCAGGATCGAGGCGACCAGCTCGCCCGTGGCCGGGTCGACGACGGGAACACCCGCCGCCGCATCCGCGGTATCGGAGGCGATTTGCCCGATCTTGACCGCCGTGACCGCATCGCGCGCGGTCGACCCGGTCGTCGCGCGGAACAGCTCCTCGGGGGTGCGGTGACCGGTCCGCTGCGCGAGACCGTTCTTTCCCAAGGAGGGAGCGGAGCGGCGGGCGACCTCGCCGGCGAGCACTGCGGACAGAGAGTTCGCCAGCCGCTGCTGGTTCGCACTGAGCCGAGTGAGCTCGAGGAGCGTGGCGTCATCGACCCCGCGATAGTCGGCGACCTCGAGAGACAGCGCGGCTTGCGCCTGGATTACCGCGCTGAATGCGGGGGCCAGGGTCTCGATCGGGGTCATGCATCAATGATCTCAAATCGAACACATGTTCGAAAGTGTTTCGAATAACTTCGGGAAAACTGGGGCTGGGGAGGAGAAGTCACACGCCCCCGAGAGCCTGGGACGCCGCCAGCAGGAGAAGTCAGGCGCTCCCGACCGCCGCCTCTGCCGCCACCCAGCCGAGCATCGCGCATTTCACGCGCATCACGTACTTCGAGGTTCCATGGAACGCGATGGCGTCGCCGAGCACGTCCTCGTTTGGCTCGCCCCCGCCCTTCGAGCGCATCATCTCCCGGAAGGCCGCGACCTTCGCGACGAGCTCCGCGGCCGTCAGCCCCGTCGCGATCTCGGCGAGCATCGACGCGGATGCCATCGAGATGCTGCATCCCGCGCCCTGCCAGCCGACCTCGGCGATCCGGTCCGAGCCGGGCTCGAAGGCGATCTGTACGGTGATCTCGTCGCCGCAGGTCGGGTTGCGTTCGGACCGTTCTACGTCGGGCGAGGAGAGCACCCGGTCGCCACTGCGCCGCCGCGAATGGTCAAGGATGATCTCCTGGTAGAGACCGGCGAGCAGATCAGCCATCACGACTCCGGCAGATCGGATGCACGCAGAGCGGATGCACGCAGGTCGGATGCACGCAGGTCGGATGCGCCCAGAGCGGATGCACGCAGATCAGGCGCACCGAAGTACGCGCGCACCTCGGCCACCGCCGAGAGCAGCAGGTCGACCTCGGCCGTGGTCGTATAAAGGTAGGCGCTCGCCCGTGTCGTCGCGATGAGACCGAGCCTGCGGTGCAAGGGTTGGGTGCAGTGGTGCCCGACGCGCACGGCGAGACCACGCGAGTCGAGAAACTGTCCCACATCGTGCGCGTGCACCCCGGCGACGTCGAAGGCGACCAGGCCGGCGCGCGGCGATTCGGCACCCCGCCCGACGATGCGGATGCCCGGGATCCTGGCCAACCCCCTCAGCATCCGCTGAGCGAGCTCGTCCTCCCGCGCCTCGATCCGCTCGAGTCCGACCGACTCGAGGTAGCGCACGGCCTCGCCGAGCGCGACCGCCTGTGACACGGGCTGGGTGCCGGCCTCGAACCGCTGCGGCGACGGAAGGTACTCGGCGGAGTCCATCATCACTGTCGTGATCATCGACCCTCCGGTGCGGAACGGCGGCAGCGCGTCAAGCAGCTCCCTGCGCCCGTAGAGCACGCCGATGCCGGTCGGGCCGAGCATCTTGTGGCCAGAGAAGGCGAGGAAGTCAACGTCGAGCTCGGCGACATCGAGCCGACGGTGCGGTGCGGACTGGCAGGCGTCGAGCACGACGAGAGCGCCGACCGCGTGGGCCATCACGCTGAGTTCGGCGACGTTCGCGACGAACCCGGTCACGTTCGACACGTGCGAGAACGCGAAGACGCGAGTGCGGTCGGTGATGAGGTTTCGCGCGTCCTCCGCCTCCCAGGTGCCGTCGTCGCGGACCGGCACGAAGCGCAGCGTCGCGCCGGTGGTCGCCGCGAGTTCCTGCCACGGGACCAGGTTGGCGTGGTGCTCGGCCTCCGTGACGAGGATCTCGTCGCCGGCGGCGAGTGCGAAGCGAGCAGCATCCGGTCCGCCGCGTCCTCGGCTCGCGTTCGCGAACCCATAGGCGACGAGGTTGATCGCGTCGGTCGCGTTCGAGGTCCAGACGATCTCCTCGGGCGCGGCTCCGATGAACGCCGCGACGGTCGCGCGCGCATCTTCGAAGAGCACGGTCGCCTCGCCCGCGGTGGTGTGCGCGCCGCGGTGCACGGCCGCGTTGTGGCGCAGGAGGAAGTCGCGCTCGGCGTCGAGCACCGAGAGGGGGCGCTGCGCGGTCGCCCCGGAGTCGAGGTAGGCGAGCGGTTCGCCGTTCACCGTCGCCGCGAGCGCGGGGAAGTCCCGCCGGATCAGTTCGACGTCGTCGTGGGTGAGCTGTGGAGCTGTGGAGAGCACTGACTACCTTCTCGTTGCGGGCGCATCTGCT
>JAJAZI010000247.1 GCA_026785785.1 Microbacteriaceae bacterium | reverse complement strand
CGCAGCTCGTGTGAGACGAGGCCGATGAACTCATCCTTGAGCCGTGCCACCTCGAGCACCCTGGTGAGGTCGGTGCCGACGAAGATGTAGCCGATGGTCGTCCCCTCCGCATCGGCGCGCGGTGTCACCGCCACCTCCACGGGAACGTGCGACCCGTCGTGGCGCACATAGGTCCACTCGCGCACCTCGGCGCGGCCGAGCCGCGCCGTCTCGACCAGCGCCGAGAATCCGGGATTCAGGACCGTCTCCCCCGGCGGGTAATTGAGCTCCTTCGACCTTTGCTCGAGCTCGTCCGGGAGGTGGAACTCGAATATGAATCGGCGCCCCTGGGTCTCGTCCGGTGCGAGGCCGAGCATGAAAGCGGCCCCGGGGTTCCAGACGTCGATGCGTCCGGTGAGGTCGGTTCCGATGACCGACTGCTCGGTGACGGCGTCGAGCACGCTGCGGGTGAGCTGGTCTGCCGCAAGCAGGTGTGCCTCGTTCTCGCGGAGCCGCTCGGTGCTCTCGGCGGCCGCCGCCAGTAGGAGCGCCCGTTCGGACGCCAGCGCCCGGATCGATTCCAGCTGGAGCCGCCCCTGACGGGAGAGCTCGTTGATGACCGTTGCACCGAGACCGAGCGAGACGGGACCGAGGATGCCGCGGACCCAGCCGGCGCCGGCCTCGGGCTGCGCCCACGCGACGGCATAGGGCAACATGAGCGACGCGGCCGAGCCGAGCGCGGCGACGAAGATCCATCGCCGGCCGTCCTCGGCGGCGATCCAGACGACCGGCAGGATAATCAGGCTCGCGAAGAGGGCTTCGACGCCCGCTGGCGTGCCGGCACGGAACAGGCCGATCGACACAAGGGACAGGCCCGGAACGATGAGGGTCCACATGGTCTCGCGCCCCAGCATCCCGAACGCGATCGAGACGGCGATCGCGACCGCCATCACGAGTGAACCCACGCCGATCAGGGCAAGATCGGACACGAACACGGCCGGGTTCGTCAGCGCGATCACCAGCGCGACGGAGAAGGCGATTGCCGTCGGCAACTGTTTGAGCACGGGCGCGGGAAGGACGACAACGCCGCTTGCCCTGACCTTGCGAGATTGAGCTGTCATGACCTGCTTCGATCCCCCCGAGAAGTGTGACGGGATCACTCTATGAGCTTGGGCGTCATCCCGCTGGGAGGACCTGCTCCTCATCTTCGATACCGTCGTCCGCTCCGACGTCCGGCGCATCCGCATCCTCCGCATGGATGGTCGCGTACCGCTCCCACTCGTCCATGAGCTGACCTACCGCCGCATGGAATCGTGCGGTCGCCCGACCGGGCGAGGTGTCGCCGAAGTGGTGGGTCACCCAGTGCTCGAGCCTCTGGCGGGACTCCTCGCTGCCGAGTGCTGCCGCGATGAGCTCGACGACACCGCCGGCGCCGTGGGCGGTGAGCCAATCGGCGTCGCCGAGGTAGCCGTCCAGATCGACCTCCGCCTCCGGCGCGACCGGTCGCGTGACGAGCAGGGGCTTGCCCGTCGCGAGCCGGTCGTAGACCATCGCCGAAATGTCGCAGATCGCGATGTCGGCCGCGACGAGCTGCCAGCCAAGCCCGGGGCCATCATCGAACACGTGGTGCGCCGCTGGATCGCGGCGGTTAGCGGCGGCGATCGCGGCGATGATCGCCTCATTCGCCGCCTTGTAGTCAGGATCGACGACTCCGCTGCGCGGGTGCGGGCGATAGATCACACGGTGGTGTCCGGTCGCCAGAAGCGCGGTGACGGTGGCGACGCCGTGGCTCGCGATGGACCCGTAGGCGGCGGCGAGCCGGTCACCCTCCCAGGTCGGCGCATAAAGCACGACGATGCGCTCGTCGGGGATGTAGGGCAGGGCGCCGGCGAAGTGGTCGGCCTGCGGGCGGCCGATCGGGATCGCCCTGCGCGGGACATCGAAGTCCCAGAGCTTGCGACGCAGGCGATCGAGGGCGGCCTGACCTGCGACGAAGGCGTAGTCGTAGGCCTTGAACTGGTTCGTCGTCATGTACATTTTGTCGCTCTCACCATGGTTGATGAAGACGTGCCAGATGCGCCCGTACCGCATCATCTGGAAGTTCCTGGAGTTCTGGTTGACGTAGAACACGATGCGCGGTTCCTGTTCGGCGATGAACGCTTCGAGATCGACGACCTGACGCAGGTACAGCGTCGGCACGGGTGCCTCGTCGAGGAGCTTGAGCGCGGCACCGGGCGAACGCGAGATGATCGCCACGGGCCAGGTGTTCGCGAGCTCGGCGAGTGGGGCATACCACTGGCGAATCTGGTACATGTTCACCGAGGAGTCGGCGAAATACACGGCGATACGGATGCTCCCAGGCGCAGGTGGGACGAGCTCCGGCATTCTCTTGGCGAGCTCCCGCCGGGTCTTTCGCGACCGCAGGAGCGACTGCGCTAGCCGCTTCGCCGTTCTCAGGTCCTTCAACAACGCCATGCGACAACTCCAGGGTTTCGGCGAAATGACAATTAAATCAGCGGCGGTCTGCCGGACCGCGCCATTCGCCACACCGTTACCCAGCCGATACGGCGCCGCTCCCCCGCCGGCTCCCGCCAGCCCGCCATCCAGCCGCCGAACCAGGCCCGCAGCGCCGCCGGGCGGCGCGCCCAGCGAATGAGCTGCACCCCGGTCCACAACCCCACGTAGACCGGGATGAACACCGCCGGGAGGTTGCGGCGGGCGAGCCAGACGCGGTTGCGTGCGTTGAGCCGGTAGTAGTACGAGTGCCGGGTCGGCTCGATCGCCGGATGATGGGCGACGAGGTCGCCGGCGTACCAGACGCGCAGGCCCTGGTCCCACACGCGCCAGGCCAGCTCGATGCCCTCGTGGGCGTAGAAGAACGGCTCGGCCCAACCGCCGGTCGCGTCGAACACCCGACGGGGAAGCAGCACGGCGCCCTCCCAGACCGAGAAGACGTTGCCGGAGTGCGTCGCCTCGCCCTTGCGGATGCGCGGAACCCAGCGGCGGGGATTCGTGGCCCCCGATGGGTCGACCACCCGCGGCT
>JAJAZI010000246.1 GCA_026785785.1 Microbacteriaceae bacterium | reverse complement strand
GTGCAGGACCTGCTCGCGAAGAGCCTCGGCAACATCACGGCGTCCATCGGCATGGTGACGCGGGTGTCGGCGATGCTCGACGAGGGCACCCAGCGCGACGAGCACGCCTCCCTGGCGAAGTTCTTCACGACGGCGCGTATGCGCGAGACCGTTGCCTGGTGCCGCGAGGTCTTCGGCGGCAACGGCATCGTGCTCGACTACGACGTCATCCGGTTCTTCGCCGATGCGGAGGCAATCTACTCCTACGAAGGCACCCGCGAGATGAATACGCTCATCGTCGGTCGGGCGATCACCGGCAAGGCCGCGTTCGTCTGACCGGGTCGGGCGAATCGGTCGCCCGGGTAGCCTTGCCGCATGAGACTTCTCGAGCGTCGCGGGTTCCTCACGGGATTCGCGACGCTCGTGCTGTTCACGGCGCTGGCGGGAGACGCGTGGCGCAACTCGATCAGCTGGTACGGCTTCGGCACGCTGGTGGCGCTCCTCGCCGCAGTCTCGGTTGCCGTGCTCGTGCCGCACCGCGCCAGTCTCCGCCCCGGGAGCCTGCCCTGGCCGCTCGTGGGCTTCCTCGCCCTGGCCATGGTGTCGATCGCCTGGTCGTTCTACCCCGGCGCCTCCGCGATCGGCGTGTTCGCCCAGGTCATCACCACTCTCGTCGCCGTCGCCATCGCTCTGCTGCTCACCGGGGATGAGCTGCTCCGTGCTCTCGGCTGGGCGCTGCGCACGATCCTGGTGCTGTCGCTGGTGTTCGAGCTCGCCGTGTCGCTCGTCGTCCGCGCCCCGGTCCTGCCGGTCTGGGTGGCCGCGGCGGACCGCGTCAATCCGCCGCTCATGCTCTACTGGTCGCGCAACCTGCTGCTCGAAGGTGACAGGATCCAGGGCATCGTGGGCAACTCCGGCCTGCTCGGGATGATCGCGCTCATCGCGCTGATCGTGTTCGGGGTGCAGCTGGTGGCGGGAACCGTTCGCCGCCTGCCCGGGATTCTCTGGCTGGTCCTCGCCGCGGCGAGCCTCGTCCTGACCCGCTCCGCGACCATCACCGCGGCCCTCGTCGCCGTGCTGCTGGTGCTCGGAATGATCCTCGCGCTGCGCCGGGCGGCGTCACCACGTGCCCGGCTGGCCGTCTACGGCGGCATCGGCGTCGTGCTCGCGGGTGTCGCGGGCTCCGTGCTGGCATTCCGGCCCCTGCTGCTCGACCTGCTTGGCAAGAGCGACGACCTCACTGGCCGGCTCGGCATCTGGGATGCGGTCACCGGACTCGCCGCGCAACGGCCCGTTTTCGGCTGGGGTTGGGTCAGCTTCTGGGCTCCCTGGGTCGCGCCCTTCGACGACCTCGTCACCCGCAACGGCGTCATCCAGTTGCACGCCCACAACGCCTGGCTCGATGTGTGGCTGCAGCTCGGGGTCGTCGGGCTGCTCGTGTTCGGCGCGCTCGTGGTCACGACCGCGATCCGGTCCTGGTTGCTCGCCACCGACCGGGTGGTGACCGGCCAGGGCGACCGCGGCTCGTTCTCGTCACTCTCGCTGCTACCGCCCCTGCTGCTCACCGCCCTGCTGGTGCAGAGCCTCGCCGAGAGCCGGATCCTCGTCGAGGGCGGGTGGGTGCTGCTCGTGATCCTCGCCGTCACGACGAAACTCGGCGTGCTCGGCCGCCTCCGGAGAACGCCGGCGAACGGCCGGACGGGTGCGGCGCGCGCCGCCTGATCGCACGATGCGCCCGCGCGGATGCCGTAACTTTGGGGAGAAATGAACTCGCCATCAAGACGCATCGCGGACGCCGCACTCGCGGCGCTGGGGTCTGCCCGTTTCGCCCGAGCTGTGACGCTGTGCGCGGTGGGGATGGCGTTCCTCGCTTTCGCGCTGCGGAGCACGATGGGATGGCCCGGCCTGCTCGGGGTCCTCGGCGCGCTCGTTCTTCTCGCGGCCGCCTCGATCAACGTCAAGCGGCATGAGCTCGAGTGGCACGGGCTGCTGCCGATCTCGCTCCTCGTCTTCGTCGGCTGGAGCGCGCTGTCCGTCCTCTGGAGCGACTACCAGTGGGTGACGCTCGGCGCCGTCGCCTACCAGGTCGCCTTCGCCTTCCTCGGCGTCTACATCGCGCTGACCCGTGACCTGATCCAGATCGTGCGGGCCTTCGGCGATGTGCTGCGGGTGATCCTCGCGGCGTCCCTGTTGCTCGAGATCATGTCGGGCATTATTCTGGACACCCCGTTCCCCTTCCTGGGCATCACCGGAACCCTCGCCGACGGCGGCCCTATCCAGGGTCTGCTGGGCACCCGGAACCAGCTGGGGCTCGTTGCGCTCATCGCCATTGTGACGTTCTTCGTCGAGACCCAGACCCGCTCGATCAGCCGGTCGATGGGTCTCGCGTCGATCGCCCTCGCCGCGACCATGATCGTGTTCTCCCGCTCGCCGGTGATCCTCGGCACGGTGGTGATCGTCGCGCTGGCGGCGCTCGCGCTCATCGGGCTTCGCCGTCTCGACCCGAACACGCGTCGCGCATGGCAGTTCGTGCTGCTCGGCGTCTCGGCCATGACCCTGCTGATCCTGTTCGCCGCCCGCGGGAGGGTGATCGATCTGCTCAACGCCGGCAGCGAGTTCGAGTTTCGCTACTCGCTCTGGCGGGACATCCTCGACATGTCAGTGGCGCGCACACTCGAGGGCTTCGGCTGGGTGGGTTACTGGCGGCAGGAGCTCCCGCCGTTCATCGGAATCAACCCGTCCACCGCTCCCCACGAGACCGCCCTCAACGCCTTCGTCGACTCGCTGCTCCAACTCGGCATCGTCGGCCTGTTCGCGTTCCTCGCGCTCATCGGACTCGCGTTCGTGCGGTCGTGGCTGCTCGCCGCGACGAAGCGGAGCTTCGTGTTCGTCTGGCCGGCGCTCATGCTCGTGGCGCTCATCATCGTCTCCGCCGCCGAGAGCTCGATCCTCGTCGAGTTCGGCTGGTTCGCCCTGGTGATCTGCGCTCTGAAGGCCTCTCAGAACCTCAGCTGGCGTACGCGGCTTCAAGCGGGCTGACCCGCGCCGCCTCAGCGCCGTTCGGTGGCGAGGCGGTACGCCTCGATATGCGCGTCGGCGCAGCTCTGCCAGGTGAACTCCGCCGCTCGCGCCAACCCGCGCGCCGCGAGGGTTCCGTCATCGTCGACGGCACGCGCTATGCCGTCCGCGACCGCGGCGACATCCGTGGGGTCGAACAGGACCGCCGCGTCGCCGCACACCTCGGGCAGGGCACCGCTCCGCGAGACGGCCGCGGGACAGCCGGATGCCATCGCCTCGAGCGGCGGCAGCCCGAAGCCCTCATAGAGGCTCGGGAACGCCAGGGCAGCCGCCGATCGATACAGCCGGCGAAGTTCGTCCTCGCTCACTATCCCCCGTCGGTGGACCCAGTCGGGAAGTTCGCCGAGAGCGTCGAGACCACCTCCTGTGAGCACGAGGCGCATGCCCGGGCGCCGACGTCGGAGGATCGTCATCGCCTCGACGAGGCGAGCGTGGTTCTTGTGCGGCCACCCCCGCGCCGGGTACAGCACGAACTCCTCACGCGGACCGAAATAGGGACGGAACTTCGTGCCGTCGACCCCCAGCGGGGCAACCACGACCCGGTCCTCCGCAATGCCGAGCAGCTCGATGATCCTCGCTCTCGCGAACTCGCTGATCGCGATGACGACGTCGGCGCTCCTCGCCGCCCGGTCATAGAAGGAGCGACGGTAGAGCAGCTCGGCGCGAGTGAACATCCGTGGGAGGTCGAGGTGTTGAACGTCGTGTACCGTATGCACCCGCGCCTGCCGGGGCGACGGCGTCGGCACCACCACGGTGAACGGGTAGTGAACTACCTCCGCCGCCGCCATCGCGGCGCGCACAGCGCCGGCGTGCAGGAACGCCGAGCCGATGGCCCCCAGCCGTTCGCGCACCGACGGGCCACCTCGCACCTCACCCATCACGATCTCGGGGATCCCGGCGCTGAATCCTGCTGCTGTCAGGGGGACGAATGCGGTCGCCGCAATCTGCCGAGCCCCGGCGAACTGCCTTGTCAGCGCTCGCGCATAGGTTTCGCTGCCGCCCATTGCCCCCGGCACAAGGGTGAGCATCGAGAGCGCCACCTTCGTCGGCGGATGCGCCGACGCGGTTCCCGACACCGCTATTGGCCCGCGGGGACGGACGCCGACAGATTACGCCTCGCGCGCGCACTCACCCGCCCGGCGGCGACCGACGACGCCCACCGAACCGGGTGGTGCCACAGCGCGCAGAATGGCCTGGCCGCGGCGGGGAGGTGCCTGCGCTTGACGCGCTCGGCCTCGGCACTCGAACCGGCTCGGTTCGCCACCGTCAGCGAGTCGGGATGCCAGCGGAAGGCGGAGACCGGCTGTCTGGTCCAGACGAATCGCCCGACCTTCCGCAGCTTGAGGAACGCATCGAGGTCCATAACGTACTTGAGGTCCCTGTCGAACCCGCCGATGGCCGCGAGAGCGTCGAGCCGGATCAGGGTTCCAGGGTGCGGGATCAGGTCTGGGCCCCACGCCAGCAGCGGCCTCGCGAGCCACCCCGCGTTGCTGACCGCGATGGTCGCGCCGCGCGAATCGATGTAGTCGCACGCCCCGAAAGCAACGACGACGTCCGGGCGGCCGTCGATCATCGATCGGAGCAGCGCGAGCCCACCATCCCGAAGGAGGTCGTCGTCGCCGATCCAGGCGTAGTAGGTCTCGGACGTGCGCGCCGCCAGACCGCGGTTGATGGCCTCGGAAATACCGGTCCCCGGGTCGTCGACCAGCACGGCACCGTACTCACCGGCCAGCGTTCGGGCGGCCGTCGCCGAGATCGGGGTGACCACGACGAGGGTGAGCGGCAGCTGCCGGCGCTGCCGGGAGACCGACTCGAGTGTCTCGCGGAGCGAGTCAATGCGGTCGCCGAGCGTCGGCAGAACCACAAGCACATCCGCACCGTCCACGACCCACCCTTTCGCCCGGCCCTCACCGATCTTCCGGGGCTCCTGACGGGAGACCCGGGCCGAGTCTAACGACATCGCCGACCGGGCTTTCCCCTGCCTTTGCTAAGCCGGGAGAGCTGAACCCCGTTGCTAGTATTTCAACATGGTGGAATCCGCATGGGAGCGAACGCTCGTCGTCATGCCGGCCTTCAACGAGGAAGAATCCATCGGAGATGTCATCCGCGAAGTGTTCGCGAAGCTTCCTGGCATGAACCTGCTCGTCGTGGACGACGGCTCTGTTGACGACACCGCGCGAGTCGCCAGGAAAGCCGGCGCCATGGTGGCCGTCCTCCCGTTCAACCTCGGCGTCGGCGGGGCGATGCGCGCAGGCTTCAAGTTCGCGATCGAACGCGGCTACCGCAACGTCGTGCAGATCGACGCCGACGGGCAGCACGACCCGGCGAGCGCCCCTCGCCTCCTCGAGGCTCTCGAGTCTGCAGACCTCGTCATCGGGGCGCGCTTCGCGGGAGAGGGCGAGTACCGCGTCACTGGCCCGAGAAAGTGGGCGATGCGAATTCTCGCAGTCACGCTGAGCCGGACCGCTGGCGCTCGGCTCACCGACACAACCTCCGGCTATCGGGCGGCCGGGCCGAAGGCAGTTGCCGTATTCGCCGCGCACTACCCCGCGGAGTACCTGGGCGACACGATCGAGGCTCTCGTCATCGCGGCCCGTTCCGGATGCGTCATCCGCCAGGTTCCCGTCGCGATGCGCGTGCGCAGCGGAGGGGTCCCCTCGCACGATCCGGGGCGGGCCGCAGCCTACCTCGGTCGCGCCTGCATCGCGCTTCTGTTCGCCCTCGCGCGGCCGTCGTCGCCCGGCCTCGTGAGAGACGCGTGACCTCGATGGAAACCCCGAGCTATATCTTCGGCATCGTGTCTGCAGCGCTCGTTCTCGGTGTTGTCGTCGAACTCCTCCGGCGTCGCCAACTCCGGGAGCGGCACGCGCTCTGGTGGCTCGTCGCAGGAGTGCTGGCGCTCATCGTCGGCATCTTCCCGAGCACCCTCAGGTGGGCCGCACCCCTCCTCGGGTTCGAGCTTCCGATCAATCTCGTCTTCTTCGTGAGCATCGGCATACTGGTCCTGGTGGCCCTCCAGCACAGCGCCGAATTGACTCTACTCGAGAGCAAGACCCGGGTTCTCGCCGAGCAATCCGCCCTCCAGGACCTGCGACTGCGCGCCCTCGAGCAACAACTCGCGTTGGAGACTGCGAAGAAACGACAGGGCTGATGTCGTGGCGCGTCTTCGGCCTGGCCTGGGCCCTGCTCTTCGTCCTGGCCGTGTCATTCGCGCTCGCCACACCGATCAGTGCTGCCCCCGACGAGCCGGCCCATCTCGTCAAGGCAGCCTCCGTCGTTCGCGGGCAACTCGTGGGCGAGTACTCTGATGCGGGGCAGGTCGTCCAGGTGCCCCGCTACATCGCGACAGCACGTGAACGGACGTGCTTCGCGTTCCAGCCGAAGACGAGCGCGAGCTGCACGAGCACGTCGGGCGGCCCGCAGTCGGACATCGTCGACGGCTCGACCAGCGCCGGGCTTTACAATCCGCTGTACTACGCCGTCATCGGCTGGCCGTCGCTCATCGCCCAGGACGCGGGCGGGATCTATGCCATGCGCCTCGCCGGCGCGGCTGCCTGTTCGCTCTTCCTCGCACTTACTGCTGCAATGATCGCCCGCTGGCCGCGCCCGGGAATCGCCCCACTCGGCCTTCTGGTGTCGATCACCCCCATGGTGCTCTTCCTGAGCGGGACCGTCAATCCGAACTCGCTCGAGATCGCGTCGATCCTCGCGGTGTTTGTCGGGATGCTGAGCATCGCACTTCATCCGCAGCCGGACCTACTGGCCTCCAGGGCGGCCATCGTGATGAGCTCGGCTGCGATCGCGGTGAACACGAGAGGGCTCGCGCCGGTATGGCTCGTTGTCGCGATCGCGACCCCCCTCATCCTCGTGACGGCGCGCCAGGCCGGCGAGCTGTTCCGCAGCAGGATCGTGTGGCTCGCGGTCGCAGTCGTCGCAGCCGCGACAGGGCTGAGCGTCCTCTGGCTCTCCCTGTCGGGTTCGCTCACCGCCGGCATCGAGGATCCGCGGGACGCGTCCGACCCCTCCGTGGGCGAATCGGCCGCGACGGGCTTCATCGCCACGCTCGAACAGACCTTCCTCCTCGGACGGGGTGCGATAGGGATCTTCGGTTGGCTCGATACGCCGGTTCCCGCCGCCGTCTTCTTCGTCTGGTCCGCGTTCATCGGGGCCCTCGCCCTGATGGCGTTCGTGCTGCTGCGCGGGAGGCGATTCGCCTTCGCCGCGACCCTCGCGGGCACCGTCCTCCTGCTGCCCCCGCTCATTCAGGGGGCCTACATCGCGGGTGGCGGCTTCGTCTGGCAGGGGCGGTACACGCTGCCCCTGCTGGTGTGCCTGATCGTCGGTGTCGCGGCCGTGCTCGCCGACCGCCTCGAGCTCGAACGCGGCTCCCTCGAACGCCTCTCCGCGAGTGCGGCCGCGCTCTGGGCGGGCGCTCACTGGTACTCCTTCATGACGGCCCTCAAGCGTTATGGCGTCGGGGCGGACGGGACCTGGGTGGAACTGCTGCTGCGGCCGGAGTGGGTTCCCCCTGGCGGAATCGTCCTCTGGGCCGGAATCTCGCTTGTCGGTGCCGCCGCAGTTGCCGCGGGCGCCCACCTTCTGGCCACCGTGCGGCTCTCACCCACCGCAGTCGTGGTGGGTGAGAGGTCTTCGGTCAGGGCAGCTCGGGGCTGACCGACCGAGACCGCCCGATCAGGTAGGCGGAGTGCACGGCAAGACCTGCGAGCGGCCCGGCTATAAGCGCGGCGACGGTGTTCGCGACCAGGCCGAATGGCAGGAAGAAGCACGCCATCGTCACGAAAGCGGCGACCACCCAGCCGGCCGAGTAGACGACATGCTGGGCGAGCGAGAGCACGGCGGGGGCCGTCACCGCGAGGGCTCCGACAAGTGCGGACGAGACGACCAGTACGGCGTAGAACCAGCCGTCGAGCGAGATCGCTCCGCCGTAGAGCAGGGCGAAGACCGTCGGGCCAACGACCCAGGCGATCAGGGCGAGGACGATACCTCCGCCGAGGACGATGCCCAGCACACCGAGCAGGTCGCGGACAAGGGTCGCCCGGTGGTCCCGGAAACGAACGATCAGGTAGCCCTGCAGGGACATCACGACCACGATCACTGGCGCCCTCGTCACCATGATCGCGAGAAAGAGCGCCGCAACGTACGCATCCGGCTCCTCGATCGCAGCGACCCCGAGCACCACGGGAAATCCGCTCACGAGTACGCCCATGGACGCGGCAGCGACCATGGTCCTGGCGACATTCCAGGACAGCGTCCGGTACTCGGCGTCGAAGGTCGTCCTGCCGACGACGTCCCGGCGGATACGCGGCCACAGAACGGCGATGGTGAGGAGGAACGGGATCGCCGCAGCCCACGCGAGCGGCACCGCATTGCTCGTGAACACGGCCACGATCCCGACCGCGGCGAGGCGGAGAAACGCGTCGATCGCGATCATCAGGGCGAGTGACATCCACCCGGCGACGCCGTAGAGGGTGCCGGCGACGGTCGCCACGATCACGTAGGAGGCGGCTGCGATGGCGAGGGGCCAGACGAGGGGCCACCCGACACCGGGAAACACTGTGTCGACCCAGAGCGGCGCGGTCGCGACCACAGCGACGAACACGAGCGCCGAGACGGCCAGGCCGAAGTTCCGTGCGGGACTCGGCTGCGTGCGCCCCACGGTCGCACGACGGACCGTGCCCCGTGTCACCTCATGCTGAAGCCCCGAGAATGCACCGATGAGAAAATACATCGCCGCCCAGAACAACGCGAAGTCCTTGTACGCCTCGAGCCCGATCTGCAGCGGGACGAGCCAGATCAGCAGGTACCCCGCCACGGCCGCGAGTCCCGTCGCAGCCAGGAGGGGCGTCAGCCCCGGCGCTCTCGTCATGCGGCGCGCTGCAACACGTCGCGCAGCATGTCGAGCATCCCCTGGCTGGCGAAGTGGGAGTACCGGCCACCCCGGCTCGCCCGCAGGACGCCGCGGATCCGCCCGATCCGCGCCGCGGGAAGCGCGGCGCGTTCGAACTCGAACTGCGCCTTGGCGCGTGCCGCGGCACGCACTTGATCCGACACCGTGTCGATGGCGCCGAGACGGTCCGCCAGCACGACCGATCGCGCCGCAAGCGCAGCATTGCGGGCTTGGGAGGTTTCGAGCATGCGGGCCATCCGGTATCGCAGGGTGCGGGTGGGAGCGCCGATGACATTTGTGCCGTGCTGCCGGTAGTCCACGAGGCAGTTGTCCGTGACCTCGACCCTGCCGACGGCAGCGGCGACGATCGCGAGCCACTCGTCGTGGACCCACTCCTCTGGCAACGGTGCGGCCAGTGGATACAGCGCCCGACGGAACGACATGGTCGCGCCCGTCGCGATGTTCCTGCGCAGATATGCGCCGAACCCCTGGCCCCGGTTGATACGGCTACGGTCCTCTGGCGGCACAGCGAGCGCCTCAAACAGGGTTCTGCCCAGCGCCTGCCCGCGCTCGTCGACGAGCCGAGCATTCTCATGCCGTAGCAGCAAGCCCGGGTCCCGTTCGAAGGACTCCAGCGCGACACCGAGGCGGTCGGCATGCCACACGTCGTCCTGATCGCTCAGGACGATCACGTCCGAGCTGCAGGACGCGATCGCGAGAGCGAAGTTCGGCGTCACGCCGCGGCGCACCCCATCGCCGAGGTACCGGACGGCGATCCCGCGCTCCGCCGCCCGGTGCAGAAACTCCCGGATGAGCTCCACGGTGCCGTCGGTGGATCCGTCGTCGGACACGACGATCTCATCAGGCATCCGATTTTGGGCGAGGATGCTCTCGAACTGCTCTGCAAGGTGAGGGGCGCCGTTGTAGGTGCACAGCGCAACGCCAGCGCTCAGCGCGGCCGGGGGGCTCGCCTCGCCCATCAGCGACGACGGAACCGGGAAACGATCTTCCTGGCCACGAGCACCGGTCCGCCGTTGCGCAAGTACAGCATCACCAGGCTCGCGTCGTGGCGAAGCCCCGATCGCCGCTCGCGCGGTCGTGTCCTCACTCCGCCGGCTGATCCGCCCGCGACCCCGACTCGGTCCCGCGCCGGCCGCGGATCGGAGACGAACTCGACGAGGGGCCGCACTGCGACGTCCCAGAAGAAGTCCTCCCGGACGCGCTGGACGTTGAGCATGATCTGTGCGCGCGACCCGGTGTCGAACAAGACCGCGGTGATGGCCGCCGCGAGGGCCTCCGGGTCACGGTCGGGCACGACGTAACCGAGGTTCTCGCGTTCGATGAGTTCGGCGAAGAAGTCCCCCTCCGTCACGACCATCGGCAGTCCCGCCCACAGGTAGTCGAGAATGCGGGTTCGGAACGAGAACGTCGTCTCGATGTGCGAATGGTGGGTGCTCACCCCGGCGTCGGCCTCGGTCAGGAAGTTCTGCCGCTCGGAATAGTCGACCCAGGAGTCGTTGAAGAAGACGTTGTTGTCGTACACGCCGAGGCGGCGCGCGAGCGCCCTGCTGTCGGCGACGACGCGCATCTCCGGCACGCCGGGATGGGGGTGCTTGGTGCCCTGGAAGTAGAGCTTCACCTCGGGGTGATCGCCCGCGACGAGCGCGACGGCCTCGATCAGGGTTGCCGGATCGAACCAGTTGTAGAGTCCACCGGACCACAGCAGCACCTTGTCGGTGAGCTCGATTCCCGGGATCACACCCTTCATCGCCGGGCGATTGTGTCTCGGAGGCACACGGTCCAGCCCGAACGGCACGACACTCACGAGTCCGGTGAGGTGGGGGTCGTCCGTGTAGGTCGCCGGCGAGATGCGGCCCAGGGCAGCGAGCTGCCCGAGATAGAAGTGACGCTGGCGCTCCGAGGCGCAGAGGAAGAAGTCGCCGCGGGCGAGTTGCTCGTTGAGCACGTCGGTCGCGTCCGAAACCTGTCGCGCCCACACCTCGGGGGCGAGCTCCCTCGCCTGCTCGAGCTGCTCGAGGTGCATCGGGTCGTAGATGTCGATAACGAGAATCTTCCCGGTGGTCCGCAGTACCTCGAACACGGCCATTGCGTGGCCCTGGAAGATGATGACGTCGGCATCGCGCTCGAATTTCGCGAATGCGCGGTTGTCCCCGGCCCTGACGTGCGCGAGCGCGAAGGGGGCATCGACGCCCTCGACCCCGGCAAGGCTCACGAGCGTAACGTCGTTATCAACCGAGAGTGCGTCGGCCATGTTCCACGCGCGGATCGCTGGTCCGGCGAGCTTCGCGCCGATCGGATCGCCGGTGATAATGAGCACACTGGTCGCGCCGGGCCGCTCGGTCACCGCGAAGGCCGTGACGATCTTCTCGTAGCCCTCGAGGAAATACTCGTTCTGGATGACGGGCGCGTCGGCGTTCCCGAACAGCTTCCAGACCTGCGCGTCACTGACCCTGCGCGTCGACTGGATGCGCTCCCGCGACGTCGAGAGGGTCGGCAGTTGTTCGACGAATTGGTCGAGGCCGAACACGCTCGACAGCAGAACCTTTGGGGTGCGCTGTTCCTCGTCAGCATCGCCGCCGGCGGTCAGCAAATCGAGCGAGGTCGAACTCAGGTTCGTCTTCGACATTCCTCGGCGGATCGAGAGCGCCATCGCGGCGGGCAGGGCTTGATTGAGGTTGTCCTGCTCGAGGTTCTTGTAGAGCGTGAACAGGGCATTTCGTTCGAGAAGGTACTGCTCCTTGAACTGTCCGAACGACTGCATGGACGCGTGGTGCTTGTGGAACGCAAGCGAGGCCGGCTCGTAGGCGAAAACGTACCCGAGAAGGTTCAGCCTCCAGCCGAGATCCACATCCTCGAAGAACATGAAGTAGCTCTCGTCGAACCCCTCCAGCTCGTCGAACACCGAGCGCCGCACGAACATTGCCGCGCCCGTGCCGAAGAGCACGCGACCGGGGGCTGCGTAGTTGGTGGGTACCGGGTCGGCGGTGAACGGCTTGTAGCCCATGCCGTACCACGTCATCGCAGACCCGATGAAGTCGACGAGACGGCCCTCCCAGTCGAGCACCTTACTGGCAACCGCGCCAACTCGCGGCGACTGGTCGAAACGGGCCATCGCGGCACGAACCCACTGGGCATCGGGCTTCGCATCGTTGTTGAGGAACGCGATGACCTCACCGCTACTGCGCCGTACTCCCAGGTTGCAGCCGCCGGCAAACCCGAGATTCTCGCCCGATTCCACGAGCACGATGTCGGAACCGAGCGCGCGCAGCCGGTCGACGCTGTCGTCCCCCGAGCCGTTCTCGACGACCAGGATCTCCAGTTGATCGCGCGGCCAGTCGAGGGCCAGCAGGCTCGTCACGGCCTCGATGGTGTCGGCGGCACCGCGGTAGTTGACCAGGACGACAGACACGACGCCGGCTCTCAGTTGTGACATGACTTCCTCAGGCGTTGCGTCGAACGGAAAACGTGGGCGAAGCAATCAGCTTAGGTCGCGCGGCTACGAGCCGATCCCTGTGAGAGCCGAACGGGAACCGGTTCGCCACCTTCGGCGGTGAGCGCCGGCGCGGGGAGGGGCTGTGCGGACACCGGTAACCACGGGGGCGCCGGTGACCTGAGGTAGCTCAGGCGCGAAGCCTCGCGGCGTGACTTGGCAATTCCGTCGAGGATCAGCCCGAGCAACCAGATCAACGCCGCGATGATCACGAGCGACGATGCGAGGACCGCGGTGGGGAATCGGGGAACGAGCCCGGTCTGCGCAAACTCGATCACGACTGGCAGCCCGATCACGAGAGAGGCCGCGAACACGAGCGCCCCGAGCAGGCCATGGAACATCCACGGACGCTCGTGGCGAACGAGGCTGCCGATGAGGCGGAGGATCTTGAATCCGTCGCGGTAGGTGTTGAGCTTGCTCTCGCTCCCCTCCGGGCGGTCCTTGAAGCCCACCTCCATCTCGATCTGCGGGACGCGGAGGTTCATGGAGTGCACGGTGAGCTCGGTCTCGACCTCAAACTCCCGCGACACCGCAGGGAAGGACTTGACGAATCGGCGGGAGAAGACCCGGTAGCCGCTGAGCATGTCGTTGACTCGGTAGCCGAAGACCCAGCTGACGAGCGCGTTGAACGCCTTGTTGCCGGACGAGTGCCCGGGGCGGTAGGCCGTGCTCGACACCTGCTTGCGTACGCCGACCACATGGTCGAGCGGGCCGTCCCGTAGAGCCGCGATCATGCCGGGAAGCGCGGTTGCGTCATACGTGTCGTCGCCGTCGATGAGCACGTAGATGTCCGCATCGATGTCGGCAAAGGCACGTCGGATGACATTCCCCTTGCCCTTGGCTGTCTCGTAGCGCACGGTCGCACCGGCGGCGCGCGCGATCTCGTCCGTTCCGTCGGTGCTGCGGTTGTCGTAGACAAAAACCTGCATGTCTGGTTGCTCACGCATCAGGTCGGTGACGACCTGGCTGATCGCCGCTGCCTCGTTGTGGCAGGGGACGATCGCGACAATTCGTGGTCGGACAGAGTCGGGCAATGGTCTCCTTGTGGGATTGAGCGATCGCACCCTGTATCGTCGGAAGCGCCGCTTGTCGGCCCCCACAGACTACTCGACCCGTCCTCGCCACGCAGATGGTCGCCTCACGAACCGGAGCAGCACATTAGCCGAGACGGCGCGAAAGACCATGCTCGCCGCGCATCACTGTTCCTGGTGGTCGGCGGGCTCGGCTTCGTGATCGACGCGGCCGTGTTCAACGTGCTTGTGTATTGGGGCGGCAGCGGCCCCCTCTTCGAACAGCCCCTGCTCGCCAAGGTCATCGCGATCGCACTCGCAACCGTCGGCACCTACCTCGGCAACCGGTTCCTGACCTACCGCGACAGAAACACCGTCTCCTCAGCGCGTGGCTTCCTTGTCTTCGCCGGGCTGAACGTGATCGCCATGCTGCTTCAACTCGCGTGCCTCGGGTTCTCCCGGTACGTGCTCGGACTCGCCGATCCGGTGTCGGACAACCTCTGGGGCACGATCATCGGCCAGGGCGTCGCGACGGTGTTCCGCTACACGACCTACGGGCGCTGGGTGTTCCCCGCGCGCGCCGACTAGTCCACGACCTCGTAGACCCGCAGTATCGACGGCCCCTCGGACACAGATTCGATCAGCGTGAGGCACTCCTGGTCGAGCACGACGTCGGCAAGCACGAACCTCACGTTCTGCCCCGCGAAGTCACTGCACGAGTCGAAAGTCACGACGATCTGGTCGAGCTCCGGGTTCTCCACCGTCGGCTCGCCGCTGCCCGGTATCCACTTGACGTTCGCGAGGCGGTTCCATTCGTCCTCATACCGTCCGACCGGGTCGATCATCGCCCACGTCTCCTGCGGAGGATAGGTCTGGACGCCGTTGAATGCGCTCACCCCGCTCTCGACGAGGACGGCCGTTGGCACATGGCTACCGATGCCGATCCACACAGCTCTTGGCTCCGCACGCTCGAGCTCGGCCACCGTGACCCCGATGTCGGTCGCCCTCAGGTCGAAGACGCCGAGATAGAGCGGGTTGACTCCCCAGGCGACCGCCGAAGTGGCCAAGAGCATGCTTACGGCAGCGAAGAAGGGGGCGGCCCGCGCCGCACACGCCACGGCGGCGGCGAGGAGGATCGTGCTGAGAATCCACGACTTCGAGGCGGCGGTCACCGAGGAGCCAGCGCTGTCGAGGATCGTCGCGACGGCCAGGCTCGCGGCGACTACTCCACCGACCGACAGCGCGACGAGCAGCCAGGGCGTCCTCTGCTCGATGGTGCGAAGGCGCCGGACGAGAAGCACCACCCCGACGACGCCGAGAATCAGGAACGCCAGCCGGATGCGACGCGTCGTGGTCCGATCGAGAACGAGGGCGTGGGCCACAAGATCCCAATCCGGGACCAGAAGATACGCGAACACGACGAGCACGCTCGCGACGGTCGCCAGCAGTATGTAGTCGGTGCCCGCCTTCTTCGTCCCCCGGGCGAAGGCTGCCCAGATCATCGGCACGAGCAGGAACACTGCCGCAAGCAGCGGGGTGGATGCCTCGGACTGGTTGGCGCCGAGCCCGTCGGTGACGTCAAATAGGAGCGAACGGAGGAATGGTCCGCCGAAGATCGCCGCGACCGTGTCGATGGTGTTCACCGCACCGGTTTCCTGCAGCCGCTCGCCGGGATAGACGGTCGACGTCACAGCTCGAACGGTCTCGACGCGGGTCGCGACCCACACGCCGGCCACTCCGGCGGCGGCGACCGCCGCCGAGGCGAGTGGGATGAGGTCGGCGCAGACCCTCCCGACCGCCCGCTTCCGCGAAGTCACCTCAAATACCGCAGCGCCGAGGGTGAAGAGCACGACAACGAGCACGGCCGGGATCATGAAGGGAACGTAGATGCTCATCGCCATCGCGACTGCGATGTACGCCGTGGCTGCCGCGAGAAGCCAACTCGGCCAGCGCCGCCTGCACCAGAACGCCCAGAGCACCGCAGTCATGGCACTGAAGGCGAATGCGACGGGCCACAGGGTCGTCGGGAGAAACCACCACTGCAGGATCGGTGACAGGAGCACCCCGATCGCCAGCGCAGCTGCCGCGATCGGATTCTTTGGCAACACTGTCACCGCGAAAAAGTACACGGAGAGGACGACGGCTAGGGCCGGGATCCACCACCTGGCAGCCATTGCGTTGTCCAGGGGAAAGACCAGGAATCCGGACACGTGCGGGCGGAATGCGGTCGACCAGTCCCACGTCGGGAGGTCGTTCTGGATCGTCGCGTCCATCCCGCCGGGGAAGGTCTGATTGACCACAGGGAACCCTTGCTGCACCTGGGAAACGACCCAGCTGGACTGCACGAGCCACTCGTCGCTGCGGATCGGGCGAGGGTCGCCCGCCAGCAGGTCAGGATCCGTGCCCGTCCCGAATGTGTCCCAGAAGACCCCCTGGGACGTGCCGGACACTCCGAGAGCGATGAGCACCACGGCCGCAATCACGAACAGCGCCGGCAGAGCGAACAGCACGCGGAGGTTCGGGAGGCCGGACGGGCGTGGAGCGACGAGCCGCGCATACGCGCCGACCATCCGTTCGATCACCGGCCCGTGACCTCGTAGATCCGAGTCGTCGACGGTCCCTCCACCGCCGCGACGACCTCGCGCAGACAGGCCTGATCGATCTCGAGATCGGTCAGCACGAATTCAATGGTCTCTTGGGCGAAGTCGCTACACGAGTCGAACGACACGACGATCTGGTCGCGCGCCGGATTCTCGACCGTCGGCTCTCCGCCACCCTCCACCCAATTGACGTTCGCGAGGCGGTTCCAGCGGTCCTCATATCGTCCGCTCGGGTCGATCGACACCCACATCTCCTCCGGCGGGTAAGTCTGGACGCCATTGAAGGAGTTCACGCCACTCGAGAGGAGAACCGCGGTCGGCACGTATCCGCCGACCCCCACCCAATCCGCATCCGGCGCATCGAGCGCAATTCTCGCGACCTCTTCGCCGATCTCGGTCTCCCGCAAGTCGAAGACGCCGACATAAAGCGGGTTCACGCCCCATGCCACCGCCCCCGTGGCGAGCAGGAGGCTGATCCCGCCGAGGAGCGGCCTCGCGCGGGCCAACCACAGCACGGTCAGGCCGATGAAGAAGGTGCTGACTAGCCACATCCGGCTCCCCACCGGCGCCATGGATCCGTTGCGGTCGAGGAACAGCCAGATCACGGCGGTGGCGAGCGCGACGAGCGCGAGCGAAGCACCGACAAGAAGCCATGGCGTCTTCCTCTCGATCGCGCGCAGGCGTCGAACGAGCAGGACGGCTCCGACCACCCCGAGGATGGCGAACGCGAGACGCACCCTCGCTCCCGTCGTTCGGTCGATGAACAGCAGGTGCGCGACCGAGTCCCAGCCCGGGATCACGAGAAACGCGAATACCACTCCGACAGCCGCGACGACCGCGAGGAGCATGTAGTCGATACCTTCTGCGACTCGTTTCGAGCGCGCGAGGGCGGCCCACAGCATCGGCACGAGCAGGAACGCGACGATCATGATCGGGGTGGACGCTTCGGACTGGTTGGGGCCGAGCACGTCATAGGTGCCGTTGACCAGGGCGCGCTGGAACGGCCCGCTGAAAAGCGCGACGATCGACGCGGCGGTACTCGCCTGCCCGGTCAATTCGAGCCGTTCACCCGGGTACACGGTCGAGGTGACAGCCTCGACCGTGTCGAGGCGGGTCAGGATCCAGGCGACGAGCACCGCCGCCGCCGCCGCCGCCGCGACGGCGAGAGGCACCAGCCGGGCAAGCACGGGGACGACCCGCTGGCGCCGCGCCTTCCATTCGAACAGGACGGCCCCGATCGCGAAGAACACCACGGCGAGAACCGCCGGCACCATGAACGGAACATAGATGCTCATCGCCATCGTGACGGCGATATAACCACTGAGCGTCGCCATGCCCCAGTTGACCCAGCGGCGGCGCGTCCGCAGGGCGCACACGACCGTCGCCATCGCCGCGAAGGCGAAGACCACGGGCCAGAGGGTGGTCGGGAGGAACCACCACTGGAGGATCGGGGACAGCAGCACCCCGAGCGCGAGCGCGGCAGCCGCGAGCGGGTCTCGCGGAAGGAGGCTGACGACGAAAAGGTAAGCGGCGATGAGGAGGCCGAGAGCCGGCAGCCACCACCGGATGGCCATGCCGTTGTCGATCGGGAAGAGCAGGAAGCCGATGACGTGCGGGCGGAATGCGGTCGACCAGTCCCCGGACGGGAGGTCGTTCTGGATCGTCGCATCCATGCCGCCGGGGAACGCACCGTTGAGGACCGGGAATCCCTGCTGGACCTGGGAGACGATCCAACTCGACTGCACGAGCCACTCGTCGCTGCGAATCGCCCTCGGCTCGCCCGCGAGCAGCGCGGGGTCGCGCCCCGTGCCGAAGGTGCCCCAGTAGATCCCCTCTGACGTGCCGGAGATACCCAACACGACGAGGATCGCGGTCACGATCGTGAACAGCGTCGGTATGACGAAAACCACGGCGAGGTTCGGAAGGCCGCTCGGTCGGGGCGCGACGAGCCGCGAATAGGCCTCGTCCCACCTCGCGAGTACCGCAGCCGGCCGAGTCGTGGTCGTGACCCGGCTCACTCGCCGGACCCGCTCTGGCGCCAGCGGCTGATGCGCCCGCGGACTCGCGCAGGAACGACTCGGCGATAGACCCGACGTGACGGCGACGAGGGGACCGCCGGCACCGGGAGGACGCTCTCGACGGCAGCCGCGGTCGGTGGCGCGGCGGGGGCGAGGGTCGCTCGCCCCCCGCGGGTCGGGCGAAGGCAGAAGTCGGCGAGCCCGCCGAGGCCCGGGTCCCCCCCCATCCCGGCCCTGAGGGCGGCGAGGTTTGCCACGTACTCCGCGCGCGCGGCGGTATCGAACAACACCGCCTCGACGGCCGCGGCCAGAGCGGATGCCTCGGCGATCACGATCCCCACTCGCTCCGAGCGGACGAGATCCGCAAGAGGTCCTGATCCGACGGCAATCACGGGGGTGCCGGATTCGATCGCGCGCAGCAACGCCTCGGTCGCGAGGACCACCGGCTGGTCGGAGGCATCCACGATCCGGGCCGACCCGACCTCGTTGTCGACCGTAACGCGGTCCGCCCCGATCGACTCGATCGCTGCCTGGACGGCCGCGGTGAGGCCCGGGTTGTCGGCCGAGCCGCCCCAGATGACCGCCGCCGGGTCGTCGATGGGGCGGGGAATGTGCGGTTCGGCCCGTCGCGAGGGGGGCATGAGTGCGATCATGCGCGACGTCTGCGGGTCTCCCCGGAGCATCGATGGTGTCGTGCGTCCGGAACTCAGCAGGAGTCCGTTCCACCAGCGGCGGGCCTCACCACTCTGGACCAGGACGAAGTCGGCGTCGCGGACGAGGCGATCCAGGTCCCGGTCGTCGGAACCACGGGGCTGTTCGGCGAGGCGCCGACGCGCATCCTCGGCGATGTCGAGCACGAAAGCCTTCGAGCTGGCGCGCAGGGATGGGAAGACGGCGACCAGCCCGATCGGGACTATGCAGACCTGCGCCCATTCCTCGTGGACGGCCATGCCCTCGGGTGACGCGGAGGACGCGTCGAAGTAGTCGACGATGCCTCCCGACCCGTGCGCGCCGTCGACCCCGACAACGCGGACGTCGTGGTCGAGGGCCAGCGTGTGCGCGATGGCGATCTCGCGCTCGGAGACGGCGCCGTCGACGATCACCAGGATCCGTCTCCTGTCATGGAAGGCGGTGGGTTCGAGCGCGTTGAGAATGCGCGCGTAGCCGTCGAGATACCGAGAGATCGGGTAGGCGGGTTCGTCCACCTTGCCGAAAAGTGCACGAAGGTCGCGATCGGATCGGCGTCGGGAGCTCTGGATCTGCGACCGGGTCTGGGCGAGCGAGGGCAACATCTCCACGAACTGGTCGATGGCGAAGACCCCCGCCATCGTCATTTTCGCGACGGGCATGCCCGGAACCCGATCGTCGCCGCGGCGTCGGAGGTCGAGCTCGGTCGAGTCGAGGTCGCCCCTCGCGACGGCGCGTCGGACCGCGAGCGCGAGAGCCCCGGGGAGAACCCGGTCCAGTTCGCTGTCACCGAGGTTCTTATAGAGGGTGAAGAGCGCGTTGCGCTCGAGAAGATAGGTCTCGCGGAACTCCCCGAAGCCCTTCATCGACGCGTGGTGCTTGTGGTACGCGATCGATGCCGGCTGGTATCGGAAGGTCCATCCGAGCAGGTTGAGCCTCCAGCCGAGGTCGACGTCGTCGTAGAACATGAAGTAGCGGTCGTCGAATCCGCCGAGGTCATCGAAGAGCCCCGCGCGGATGAACATCGCTGCCCCGGTGCCGAAAAGCACGTCCCGTTCGCTCTCCCACTCCCCCGTGTCGGCGCTGCCCGCGTGCGGCTTGTAGCCCATCCCGTACCAGGTGACCGCCGCCTCGGTGAAGTCGATGTCGACGCCCTCCCAGTCCAGCACCTTGCTGGCGACGGCCCCGACATTACCGTCCCTTTCGAAGGTCTCGACCGCTGCCCGGATCCATGATCGATCCGGGCGCGCATCGTTGTTCAGGAAGGCGATGTACTCACCGGTGGCCTCCGCGACGCCGCGGTTACACCCTCCCGTGAAGCCCAGGTTCGCGCCGGTCTCGATCAATCGGAATGCGAGTTCCGATTCCCGCAGTGGAGCCGCGAATTCCTCACCGGATCCGTTCTCCACGACGATGATCTCGAGCAGATCCGCCGGCCAATCGGTTTCGGCGAGGGCACGGATGCTCGTGAGGGTGTCGTCGGTACCCTTGAAATTGACGAGCACAACAGAGACAACGCCCGAGCGAATACGTCGCACTAGATACCCTTCGTCGCGGCACTCCGGTCGCGGATGACGACACGACGTCGGCCGTTGTTCACACGCCAT
>JAJAZI010000245.1 GCA_026785785.1 Microbacteriaceae bacterium | reverse complement strand
CGGCGAGGCCGTCGACTACCAGACCATCATCTACGAGGCCTACGCACCCAACGGGGTCGCCCTCCTCGTCGAGTGCCTCACCGACAACCGCAACCGCGCGGCCGCCGACGTGCGCGCGATCATGACCCGCAATGGCGGAACGCTCGCCGACCCGGGCAGCGTCGCCTACAACTTCCACCGCAAGGGTGTCATCGGCGTGCGCAAGACCGATGACGTCACCGAGGACGACATTCTCGCCGCGGTGCTCGATGCCGGGGCGGAAGAGGTCAATGACCGAGGCGAGGGCTTCGACATCATCACCGAGCCGGGCTCGCTGGTCGCCGCCCGCACCGCGCTACAGGAGGCCGGAGTCGACTACGAGTCGGCAGACATCGAATTCGTGCCGCAGGTTCTCGTCGAAGTCGACGCCGACACCGCCCGCAAGGTGTTCCGGCTCGTCGACGCGCTCGAGGACAACGACGACGTGCAGAACGTGTACGGCAACTACGACGTGCACGCCGATGTGCTCGCCGAGCTCGAGAACGACTAGACAGCTTCGTGACCATTCGGGTGCTCGGCATCGATCCGGGGCTCACCCGCTGCGGCGTGGGAATCGTCGATGTCGACCCGAACCGAGTCGCGAGACTCGTCGAGGTCACCGTCATCCGCACCCCGTCCGACATGCCGCTCGAGCAACGCCTGCTCGCGGTGGGCACCGGGATCGAGGAGCTCCTCGACCGGTTGGTGCCCGATGCGGTGTCGATCGAGCGGGTCTTCGCGCAGCAGAACCTCAGCACCGTCATGGGCACGGCCCAGGTGAGCGGAGTGGCGCTGCACGCGGCCGCGAAGCGGGGGCTCGCCGTCGGACTGCACACCCCCTCGGAGGTCAAGGCGGCCATCACCGGCTACGGCTCGGCCGACAAGAGGCAGGTGCAGGCGATGGTCGCGCGGGTGCTCGGCCTCGCGGCGATGCCGAAGCCAGCCGACGCCGCGGATGCCCTCGCGATCGCGATCTGCCATGCCTGGAAGCGCGGCGGCGTCTCGGCACCGACCGGCACCGGCCGGACTCCCGCGCAGGATGCGTGGCTCGCCGCCGAGCGTGCCGCGGCGAAGCCGGTGGCCAACCGTAGGCTTGCACCATGATTTCGTCTGTGCGCGGCACCGTCATCGCCGTGGCCGGGACCACCGCCATCATCGAGGTCGGGGGAGTGGGCCTCGCGGTGAGCGTGACCACCCAGCTGGGCCTCTCACTGCGGATCGGCACCGAGGCGCGGCTGCGCACCGCGCTCATCGTGCGCGAGGACGACCTCGCCCTGTTCGGATTCCTGGAGGCGGACGAGCTCGCCGTCTTCGACCTGCTTCGCGGCGTGACGGGCGTCGGCCCGAAGTCGGCGATGGGTGTGCTCGCCGCGATGCACCCCGGCGAGATCGCCACCGCTGTCGCCACCGAGAACGACGCGGCGTTCCGCAAGGTCTCCGGGATCGGCCCGAAGACCGCGAAGCTCATCGTTCTCTCGCTCGCCGGCAAGATGTTGCCGTTCGCCGCCACCGCTCCCAACGCGCCGACGAGCGCGACCCCCGTCAGCGAGAGTGTGCTCGTCGCGCTCGTCGGGCTGGGCTGGTCGGAGCGGGTCGCCGCGCAGGCCGTCGACGAGGCCGTCGCCGAGGCATCCGCCACGGAGGTCGCAAGTGTGCCGGCTCTCCTGCGCGTCGCGCTCACCCGCCTCGGCCCGCGCCAGCCGAGCGCCGCCCGCAGCGAAGGAGTGCCCTCATGATCGACCCGGCCGACCCGTCGATCGCGATCGTGCACCCCACCCCGGAATCGGATGCCGAGCTGGCGTTCGAGGGAGCCCTGCGCCCCAAGACCCTTGCCGAGTTCGTGGGGCAGGCGAAGGTGCGCGCGCAACTGCAACTGCTCCTCCAGGCCGCAACGATACAGAACCGCACGCCCGATCACATCCTGCTCGCCGGCCCGCCCGGCCTCGGCAAGACCACTCTCGCGATGATCGTCGCGGAGGAGAGCGGCCGCCCCCTGCGGATGTCGAGCGGGCCGGCGATCCAGCACGCCGGTGACCTCGCCGCGGTGCTGTCGTCGCTCGTGCCGGGCGAGATCCTCTTCATCGACGAGATCCACCGCATGGCCAGGCCAGCCGAGGAGATGCTCTACCTCGCGATGGAGGACTTCCGCATCGACATCATGGTCGGCAAGGGGGCAGGGGCGACCTCGATTCCGCTCGACCTCGCGCCATTCACCCTCGTCGGCGCGACCACCAGATCGGGTTTGCTGCCCAACCCGCTGAGGGACAGGTTCGGGTTCACCGCGCACCTCGAGTTCTACTCCGAATCGGAACTCGAGCAGGTGCTCGTCCGGGCGGCACACCTGCTCGACCTGCCGATCGATCGCTCGGCTCTCGCCGAGATCGCCGGCCGCTGTCGTGGCACGCCGCGCATCGCGAACCGGCTTCTGCGCCGGGTGCGGGACTACGCCCTCGTGCACGGCGGAGGCGCCGGGCTCGCAGCGGTGCACGGGGCACTCGACCTGTACGACGTGGACGAGCTCGGGCTCGACCGGCTCGACCGCGAGGTGATGACCACGATCCTCACCCGGTTCGACGGCGGCCCCGTCGGCCTCAGCACCCTCGCGGTCTCGGTCGGCGAGGAGGCGGAGACGGTCGAGTCGGTCGTCGAGCCGTTCCTCGTGCGGATCGGACTGCTGACCCGCACCCCGCGCGGCCGGGTCGCCACGAGGCTGGCCTGGAAGCACTTCGGGTTGCAGTCCCGCGCGCCGGGCACGGTGAGCCTCGGCCTCGACATCGATGGCCTATAATTCAAGCTGGCCTTATCGGGCTTTGACCTGGGCTCGTCGCAGCCCGCCCACCACATAAGCCGCGGAAGGCTAGTTCCTCACATGGACCCCACACTTATTCTTCTCGTCGTCGCGCTCGGCGCCTTCATTGTCTTCCAGGTTTTCCAGGGCAAGAAGCGCAAGCGCGAGACCGAGGAGCGCCAGACGAAGTTCGTTCCCGGCATCGAGATCATGACGAACTACGGCCTCTACGGCACCATCCTCACGATGGACGAGGAGACCAACGTCGTCGAGATCGAGTCGGCTCCCGGAACGGTGCTCAGGATCCACCGCCAGACGATCCTCAAGGTCGCCGACTACGCCGTCGTCGCCGAGCCCGAGGAGGCGACCGACATCCTCGAGAACGACGATCCAGCCGCGATCGACGAGCCCGCCGCGGACGGAACGCGCGCCGGCGCCCCGGACGGAACGCGCGCCGTTGCCGCGGACGGAACGCGCGCCGGCGCCCCGGAATTCGGGGAGCGGGTCGAGCCAGAGGTGACCTCTGCCGAGCAGCCCAAGAAGTCGGACGACTAGCGCCAACCTTGTTCCGCAGTCCCGCGTGTTCGCGCGGTGGCCAACCTCAAGGATGCGCGCACAACGCTCCGCACATCCGCATAGAAAGCTGAGTTCACGGTGGCAAGATCCACTCCGGCCAAGAAGGCCTGGCGTTCACTGACCTGGCTCCTGGTCATCATCGCCACACTGACGGCGGTGAACGCCGGGGGAGTGCTCTTCTCCAACGGCTCCTGGACCCCGAAGCTCGCTCTCGATCTCGAGGGTGGAACCCAGATCGTGCTCCAGCCGCAGCTCGGCGAGGGCGAGACCGTCTCGGGCGAGCAGCTGACGCAAGCGGTGAGTATCATCCGCCAGCGGATCGACGCGGGCGGTGTCTCCGAGGCGGAGATCAGCACCCAGGGCACCCAGAACATCGTCGTGTCGATCCCCGGTGTGCCCGACCAGCAGACGCTCGACCGGATCGAGTCCTCCGCAAAGCTCGAGTTCCGCCCGGTTCTCGTCACCGACGCCGCAGCCACCAGCGCGACCGGTGAGGACGGCGCGGATGCCAGCGCGGCTCCGAGCGACCCGGCCGCGCCGCCGCTCGAGTCGACACCGAGCGTGAGCCCGACCGACCCGAGCGACCTGAACTACGTCACCCCGGCACTGCTCGACCAGTTCACAAATTTCAACTGCGACGACGTGGATGCCCTGGGGCTCAACACGGCCCCGGCCGACCAGCCCATCGTCACCTGCGACGACGCCGATTCGGTCAAGTACGTCCTCGGCCCCGTGGAGATCACAGGCGAGAACATCGCCGACGCGAGCGCCGGACTCTCAACGAATAGCCAGGGGGCAACCACCAACGAGTGGGGCGTCAACCTCAACTTTGACGCCACCGGCACTGAGCAGTTCGCCGCGGTCTCAGAGCGCCTGTTCTCGCTTGAGGGCGCACGTAACCAGTTCGCGGTCGTGCTCGACGGCCGGGTCATCACCGCCCCGACTACCGGAGGCGTGTTCACCAATGGCGAGGCGCGCATCACCGGCTCGTTCACCCAGGACTCGTCCAAGGCGCTCGCCGACCAGCTCAAGTTCGGAGCCCTGCCGATCGGCTTCGAGGTGCAGAGCCGCGACACGATCTCGGCGACACTCGGATCCAGCCAGCTGACCAGCGGCATCATCGCCGGCGCCATCGGGCTCCTCCTCGTCGTGATCTACTCCCTGTTCCAGTACAGGCTTCTTGGCTTCGTGACCGTCGCCTCGCTCATCGTCGCCGGAGTGCTGACCTACCTCGTGCTCGCGATCATGTCGTGGCGGCAGGGCTTCCGGCTCTCCCTCGCTGGCGTCGCGGGGCTGATTGTGGCCATCGGGTTTACCGCCGACTCCTTTATCGTCTACTTCGAACGCATCCGAGACGAGCTGCGCGACGGGAGGAGTCTCGAGGCGGCCGTCGAGGCCGGCTGGAAGCGCGCTCTGCGCACAATCATCGCGGCGAAGGGCGTCAACATGCTCTCGGCTGTGGTGCTCTTCGTGCTCGCGATCGGCAACGTGCGCGGATTCGCGATCACCTTCGGGATCACGGTCATCATCGACGTGCTCGTGGTCGTGCTCTTCACGCACCCGATCATGCAGCTGCTCGCGACGACCCGGTTCTACGCGAACGGCCACCGACTCAGCGGACTCGATCCGCAGGCGCTTGGCGCCGTCTACCGAGGCCGGGCCCAGTTCCGCGCACCGGTGGCGGCCGCCCAGGGCAAGAAGGCGGCCGGCGGCAAGGAGGCCGCCAGACGGCAGACCATCGCCGAGCGGAAGGCCACCGAGGCCGAGAAATCGTTCGAGGACGCATCGACCAAGGGAAAGAAGTCCTGATGGCCAACCTCACGCAGTTCGGAAACGACCTCTACACCGGCAAAAAGTCCGTCAGCTTCGTCGGCAAGCGCCGCCTCTGGTACTCCATCGCGATCGTCCTGATGGCCATCTCCGTGGTCATCCCCCTCGCGGGCGGAGGGTTCAACTTCGGGATCGAGTTCCGCGGCGGCTCCCAATTCCAGATCACCGGTGCGTCGACGGTGGAGCAGCAGCCGGCGATCGACGCGGTGCAGGAAGTCGTGCCGGGTGAGGTCACCCGGGTCACGACAGTGGGCAGCGCCGGCGTGCGGGTGCAGACCGACCAGCTCACCGACGCCGAGACCCGAGAGGTCGCCGCGTCGCTTGCGGACGCCTACGGGGTGCAGGTCGCCGACGTCACCGCCTCCTTCATCGGCCCGAGCTGGGGTGCCGACATCACCGAGCAGGCGGTCCGTGGCCTCCTCGTGTTCCTCGCGCTCGCCTCGATCATCATGGCGCTCTACTTCCGAACCTGGAAGATGTCGGTCGCCGCGATGGTCGCGCTGCTTCACGACCTCGTGATCACCGCCGGCGTCTACGCCGCCACCGGCTTCGAGGTCACGCCCGCCGCGATCATCGGGTTCCTGACGATCCTCGGATTCTCCCTGTACGACACCGTCGTGGTCTTCGACAAGGTGCGCGAGAACACGGGCGAGCTCGGCCAACAGTCGCGGTACACGTTCTCCGAGGCCGTCAACCTCGCGGTCAACCAGACCCTCGTGCGCTCCATCAACACGGGCGTCGTCGCCGCGCTGCCCGTCGCGGCGATCCTGTTCATCGGATCGTTCGTGCTCGGCGCGGACACGCTGCGCGACATCTCCCTCGCGCTGCTCGTCGGGATCATCGTCGGCACCTACTCGACGGTCTTCGTCGCCGCGCCGCTCTACGCACAGATGCGCGAAGGGGAGCCCGAGATCCGCAAGACCGACGATCGCACCCGCATCGCCCGCGGCGAAGCTGTGGTCTAGGGGCGGTGGACTCATGACGATGGCGGGCACTGGCGAGCCGAATGCGGTGGCGGCGAAGGATGCCATCGCCGAGGTGAGCGCGGAGCGGGCCGTGCTGCTCGACGTGCGCGAGCAACACGAGTGGGACTTGGGCCATTCGCCACTGGCCACCCTCATCCCCATGTCGCAGCTGCAGGCCAGGATCGACGAGTTGCCGACCGGACACCGCCTGCTCGTGGTCTGCCACTCCGGCCAGCGCTCCGCCCGGGTGCAGGCCGCGCTTGTCGACATCGGGTACGACGCGGTGAACGTGACCGGGGGCATGGTCGCCTGGCAGCTGGCCGGCGGAGAGATCGTCGCAGAGGGCTCAGGGCCCGCCCGCGTGGACTGAGCGGTGCCGAGAGGATGGGCGACTGACGCCCCGAGCGAACTGCACCACCGGCACAGCCCGCCGGTGCTATTTTTGGTGGGAGAGGTAGGCCCATGAGCGAGATCACGACGTCGAATGTCGCATCGCTGCGCACGCTCCTGCCCCGCCTGTTCTCGAAGGCGCAGCCGGTCGGCGCGGTCGACCGCCTCATCCGCACCGCGCGCAGCAATCATCCGAAGGCCGACGTCTCGGTCATCGAACGCGCCTACGCCACGGCCGAGAAGGCCCACCGGGGTCAGGTGCGCAAAAGCGGCGAGGCGTACATCACGCACCCCGTCGCGGTCGCCCAGATCCTCGCCGACCTCGGCATCGGCCCGAAAACACTCGCCGCCGCGATTCTGCACGACACCGTCGAGGACACCGATTACAGCCTCGACCTGCTGCGCCAGGAGTACGGCGACGAGATCGCGATGCTCGTCGACGGCGTCACGAAGCTCGACAAGCTCAAGTACGGCGACAGCGCTCAGGCCGAGACGGTGCGCAAGATGGTCGTGGCGATGTCGAAGGACATCCGCGTGCTCGTGATCAAGCTCGCCGACCGCCTGCACAACGCTCGCACCTGGGGCTTCGTGGAATCGGAGTCGGCCCGGCGCAAGGCGCAGGAGACCCTGGAAATCTACGCGCCGCTCGCGCACCGCTTGGGCATCCAGACGATCAAGTGGGAACTCGAGGACCTCTCGTTCGCGGTGCTCTACCCCAAGCTGTACGTCGAGATCGAGAGCCTGGTGCGTCAGCGCACCCCGCAGCGTGAGGAGTTCGTGCAGGAGGTCATCGACGCCGTCGGCGAGGACCTCAAGGTCAACCGGGTCAAGGGCAAGGTCGCCGGGCGGCCCAAGCAGTACTACTCGATCTACCAGAAGATGGTCGTCCGCGGCCGAGAATTCGACGAGATCTACGACCTCGTCGGCATCCGAGTCCTCGTCACGTCGCTGCGCGACTGCTACGCCGTGCTCGGCGCGATCCACGCCCGCTGGACGCCGATCCCCGGCCGCTTCAAGGACTACATCGCCACGCCGAAGTTCAACCTCTACCAGTCGTTGCACACGACGGTCATCGGACCGCACGGCCGCCCGGTCGAGATCCAGATCCGCACGGAGGAGATGCACCGCCGGGCCGAATTCGGCGTCGCGGCGCACTGGAAGTACAAGGACCGCCTCGGCGCCGGCAAGAACGCCGGCGGCGGCATGGGCGGAGCCGGCGCCACCCTCGCCGACGAGGGCGACATGGCGTGGCTCGCCCACATCACCGACTGGCAGGCCGAGACGGTCGACCCGAGCGAGTTCCTCGACTCGCTCCGCTTCGAGATCGGCGCGAAGGAGGTCTACGTTTTCACCCCGCAGGGCAAGGTCATCGGCCTTCCCGCCGGGGCGACGCCCGTCGACTTCGCCTACGCCGTGCACACCGAGGTGGGCCATCGCACCATGGGGTCCAAGGTCAACGGGCGGCTCGTTCCGCTGGAGACGACCCTCAGCAGCGGCGACGTCGTCGAAGTCTTCACGTCGAAAAATCCCGACTCGGGGCCCAGCCAGGGCTGGCTCACGTTCGTCAAGAGCCCCCGCGCACGCAACAAGATCAAGCAGTGGTTCACCAAGGAGCGCCGCGGCGAGGCGATCGAGCAGGGCAGGGACGCCATCGCCCGGGCGATGCGCAAGCAGAACCTCCCGCTGCAGCGCCTAATGAATCAGGACTCGATCAGCGAGGTCGCGGCCCAGCTCCGCTACGACGACGTGTCGTCGCTCTATGCCGCCGTCGGCGAGGGCCACGTGTCGACCCAGTCGGTGCTCGAGAAGGTGCTCGCGACGATCAACACCGACGCCGAGGCCGAGGACGCCGAGCTGACCCTGCCCAGCCGCGGCAAATCGAAGCAGCTGCGTAATAGCGACTCCGGCGTTCTTGTTCGCGGCGCCCCCGACATCCTCGTCAAGCTGGCCAAGTGCTGCACCCCGGTGCCGGGCGACGCGATTGTCGGGTTCGTTACCCGCGGCGCCGGCGTCTCGGTGCATCAGGCCAACTGCCACAACGTCTCGTCGCTGCAGAATGAGCCCGAGCGGATGATCGAGGTTGAGTGGGCGCCCTCGTCAAAGAGCATCTTCCTCGTGCAGATCCAAGTCGAGGCCCTCGACCGCTCCGGGCTGCTGTCGGACGTGACGCGGGTGCTGTCCGAGCACCACGTCAACATCCTCTCCGCGACGGTGACCACCTCCAGTGATCGTCTCGCCCTCAGCCGCTTCGTCTTCGAGATGGGCGACACCACCCACCTCGACCGGGTGCTCAACGCGGTGCGCCGCATCGACGCCGTGTACGACGTCTACCGGGTCAGCGCGGGCTGACACACGATGCGCGGCGCAGCGCTGCCCGCAGCCGCTGAGCCGCGCGCACCTTGCCCGGCAGGTGCCGGCGCCGCTCGAGGCCGGCGATCGCTCCGGGCAGCTCGAATCCGCCGGTCCGGGCGAGCTCGGCCACGATGTCCGCCTCGACCTCGCCGAACTCCTCACAGAACCGAGCCAAGTCGATCGCGGTCCGCAGCGGCGTGGTGACTCGGAGCCCGGCGAGCACGCTCGTGTCATCGGGCTCGAGCACCACCTCCCGCACAGTGAACCGCGCCGCGCCGGCGAACCGGTAGCGCGCGGCCGTGTCGGCGCAGAGCTGATGCTGCGCGGGCGGATCGAGCAGGGCACCCAGCACCCACGCTGCGGTGCGCTGCTCCGCGATGAGCCGGGCGGGCAGGATGGCGGCGAGCGACGCCGCACGCAGACTCGCCTGCGGTGCGAGGTCGATCGGGCCGAAGCACTCGTCGATGGCGAACAGCTCGCCATCGAGCCTCGCCGCGTGCAGCTCCGCCTCCGGCAAGTCGAAGCGGGAGAGCACGAGGGGGAGTAGCCGGGTCATCCCTCCATCATGAACGGGAGGCATGACCGGCAGGCCGGGACGCGAGCGGTTGTGCACTCGCGACCCCGCGCCCGCGTGGTGTCAGCCGAGTGCGTCGAGCCAGACTTTCCGGGCGTCGAGCGCTTCCTCCGCCTCGCTGACCTTGCGCTTGTCGCCGGAGGCCTTCGCCTCGGCCAGTTCCCGTTCGAGCTTCGCGATCGCATCCTGCAGCTGGCTCGCGAGGCCCTCGGACCTGGCCATCCGCTCGGGGTTGTTCTTCTCCCAGTGCTCCTCGTCGAGCTTGCGCACGGCGGTTTCGACCTTGCGCAGCCGATCCTCGACGACCTTGACCTTGTCCCGGGGGACCTTGCCGATCGCATCCCAGCGACGTTGGACCCGGGCAAGGGTGTCCTTCGCCTTCGCACGGTCGGTCTCGGTGAGCACCGGCTCCGCCTCGGCGAGGAGGGCGAGCTTCTGCTCGTAGTTCGCGCTGAACTCCTCGTCGTCGTGGGCGTCGACCTCGGCCTTCGCCCCGTAGAGCACGTCACCGGCGGCCTTGAACTTGGCCCACAGCGCATCGTCGAACTTCTTGCCGGCGCGCCCGGCGAGCTTCCACTGGTCCAGGAGCGAGCGGTAGCTGGGGATACCGTCGGCACCCTTGGGGATGAGCGTCTCGGCCTTCTCGACGAGCTCCTGCTTCTTGCCCCTCGCGTCGCGGTGCACCGAGTCGAGCTCGGCGAAGAACGCCTTGCGGTGCGTCTCGATCGTCGTGCGGGCGGCGCGGAATCGCTTCCACAGCTCGTTGCTCTCGTTCTTGGGCAGGCGCGGACCGTCCTGCTGGTGCTTCTGCCAGCTGGCGAAGATCTCGTCGAGGGCGGCGCTGACCTGCTTCCACTGCACCTTCGACGGGTCCTGCGAGGCGAGCTGCTCCGCCTGCTCCACGAGGGCGGCGCGCTCGGCGACGGCAGCTTCGATCTGCGCCTTCTGCTCGGCGGACTGCTTCTCGACGATCTCGCCGACGGCACCGCCGAGCGCCTCGAGGCGCCGCGTGAGCGACGCGAGGTCGCCCACCGCGTTCGCGGTCGCAATCGTGGACGTGAGCGTGGAGATCGTCTTGGCGACGTCGGCGACCGCCGTGCCGCGCTTGATGCGCTGCTCGAGAAGGGTCACCTGGCCCGCAAGCTCGGTG
>JAJAZI010000244.1 GCA_026785785.1 Microbacteriaceae bacterium | reverse complement strand
GGCGAGTCGGGTGCGAACTACCAGACGACCGGACTGAACAACTACTACGGCTGGTCCAATGCCGAGCTCGACGACCTGTTTGACAAGTTGGGTCGCGAGGCCGACGAGGGCAAGCAGCAGGAGATCCTCGTGAAGGCGGAAGAGATCATCGGTGCACAGGCGTGGTCGGTGCCGATCTTCCAGTTCCCCGGGATTACTTCGTGGAGCTCCAAGATTGATGGGGTCGTTCCCGGCTTCCTCAGCCCGTCTTACTTCTGGAACTTCTGGGAGTGGACCCCGGCGAAATAGTCCGGTGAAGGGCTCCGCAAGAGAGCCCTGAAATGGGAGTGAGCGTCGGAGACTCTCCGGCGCTCACTCCGTCTCCTTGTGTGGCAGCCAGCCCGGTACTCTGTCTTGGCAGGGATGCGTGTGGACCCCTTCCAGAGAAAGAACCCTTCGTGTTGAGATACATCCTGCGGCGACTTGTCGCCGCTCTGTTGATCGTCTTCGCCGCCAGCTTCCTCATCTACGTGCTCGCCGCAAACGCCGGCGATCCGCTCGAAGACCTGCGCACATCGACAGCCCCGAACAAGGAAGCACTGATCGCAGCAAAGATTCAGGCGCTCAACCTCGACGTTCCTGCGCCGCTTCGCTACTTCATCTGGCTTCGTGGTGTGGGCGGAATCTTCGTCGGCAACCTCGACCTTGGCCAATCGCTCCGCGGCGTCGATGTGACGAGCCTTCTTGCCCAGAGCATCTGGAGCACACTCACCCTTGTGACCGCGGCAACGGTGCTGTCGGTTCTGCTCGGCGTCTCGATTGGCATGGCAACGGCGCTGCGCCAGTACAGCGGCTTCGACTACAACGTGACCTTCGTGTCGTTCCTGTTCTTCTCCCTGCCAATCTTCTGGGTGGCCCAGCTGCTCAAGCTCTACATCGCCATCGGATTCAACGACTTTTTGGGTGACCCGGCGATACCGCCGATAGCGATTGTGATCACGTCGCTCGCGGTCGGGTTCGTGTGGGCGAGTCTCGTCGGTGGCGGCGCGAAAAAGTACTTCACCAACTTCGGTGTTGCGATTCTCGTGACGGGGGGCGGGCTCACCTACATTGCGATGACGAATTGGATGGTGACGCCGTCGCTCGGAATCTTCTGGGTCGCCGTGCTCGGGCTCCTTGCCGCATTCTCTATCACCTACATCACCACGGGGCTCGCGAACCGCAAGGCGCTCTACAGCTCCGTCGTTGTCGCCGCTGCCGCCGCCGCGTTGTGGTTCCCGGTGCAGTACCTCTACTTCTACTTGCCGAGCTGGTGGAGTGTTGTGATCGTTCTTCTCGGCCTCGTCGCCATCGGAATCGCTGCGGCGTTCCTGTTCGGAGGCAGCGACAGAAAAGTGTCAGTCAGGGCGGTCGTGCTCACGGCCGTCGTCTCGACTGCGCTTCTGGTCATCGACCGCCTCATGGTCGCCTGGCCTGACTACACGGCCAACACAGGCGGTCGTCCCATCGCGACGATCGGCTCTGCCACCCCCAACCTGGGCGGCAGCATCTGGATTCAGGGCCTCGACTCGATAACCCACCTGGTGCTCCCGACGATCGCGCTCATGCTGCTCTCGCTGGCGGCGTGGAGCCGCTACTCCCGGGCGAGCCTGCTCGAGGTGATGAACCAGGACTACGTCCGCACGGCCAGGGCAAAGGGCCTCCCCGAGCGCACCGTCGTCATGCGACACGCATTTCGCAACGCCCTGATCCCGATCACGACTCTCGTCGCATTCGAGATCGGCGCCCTCATCGGCGGCGCTGCCATCACCGAGACCGTGTTCGGCTGGAGCGGCATGGGCTCGCTCTTCATCGGATCGGTTGTCGATGTCGATCTCAATCCACTGATGGGCGTCTTCATCATTACAAGCATCGTCGCGCTCGTCTTCAACCTCATCGCGGACCTCGCTTACTCCGCCCTCGACCCACGAATCCGGGTGAATTGACCATGGCACGATCATCGAGAACGCCCCCTGACGCGATCCTGACCGAGGTGCTCACCATCGAGCAGCGCGAGGTCGAGGGACTCAGCCAGAGCGTTATTGTTCGACGCCGGTTTTTCCAGCATAAGGGCGCCGTCATCTCGCTCGTTGTTCTCGCCATGATGGCCGTGCTCATCTATTCCTCGATCGGCGCACGCCCGTTCGGCATCCCCATCCCTGGCTGGTGGCCGCTCAACTACGAGAGCACCTACCCGATCGTCAATGCGGGGGGAACGCCCACGTGGGTGTTGCCGTTCAACTTCGGGGCGCATCCGTTCGGACAGGATGAGATCGGTCGCGACATCTTCGCGCGAGTCATGCGCGGCGCCCAGCAGTCGATTGTCTTCATGGTGATCTATGGGGCTGTCGCGGGATTCATCGGAATCGTGGTGGGCGCTATCTCGGGATACTTCCGCGGAATCGTCGACGCCGTGCTCATGCGCTTCACCGATATCATCATCGTGATTCCGTTCATTCTGCTCGCGGCGGTCATCGGACGCACGTACGGCAGCCTGGGCGCCGTCGTTCTCGCCCTCGCGATCGGATTCTTCGGGTGGACCGGGCTCGCACGGCTGGTGCGCAGCGAGTTCCTCGGCCTCCGCGAGCGAGAGTTCGTCGACGCCGCCCGCGTCGCAGGGGCCTCGCCAGCCCGCATCATCTTTCGACACATCCTCCCCAACTCGCTCGGGGTCGTGATCGTCACGCTGTCCCTCACGATGAGCGGAGCGATCCTGCTTGAGGCGGCGTTGAGCTTTCTGGGGGTCGGAATCAAGTTCCCCGACGTCTCGCTGGGGCAGCTGCTGAACCAGTACCAGGGTGCGTTCGCGACCAGACCGTGGCTCTTTTGGTGGCCGGGCGTCTTCATTATTCTCTTCGCCCTCGCCATCAACTTCATCGGAGATGGGCTCCGGGATGCCTTCGACCCGCGGCAACGTCGTCTGCCCGGCCTTCCCGGCCCGTACAGACAGGTCATCGCGGGCCTCTTCGGCTTCCTCGGCGGAGCACGACCGACAGGAAAGGTCTCCTCATGAACACGATGGCGACGGAGTCGTCGATACCGGACGCCAGCGCGACAGCGCCGATCATCGAAGTCGACAATCTCGCGGTGGACTTCTGGGTCAACGGCGAGTGGATGTCGGCCGTTCGCAATATCAACTTCCGCGTCGATCCCGGAGAGGTCCTCGCAATCGTCGGGGAATCCGGCTCGGGCAAGAGCGTGAGCTCGATGGCCCTGCTGGGCCTGCTGCCGCCGAACTCTCGCTCGAAGGGCTCGGTGCGCCTCAAGGGCGACGAGATCCTGAACGCGATGCCGGAGCGCCTTACGAAGGTGCGCGGCCAGCACATCGCCGTGATCTTTCAGGAGCCGATGACGGCACTCAACCCCGTATATCGAATCGGCTACCAGATCGTCGAGGCACTTCGCGTTCACTTCCCGCTCACGCCGCACGCGGCGAAGGAGCGGGCAATCGAGCTGCTGCGCATCGTCGAGATGCCGGACCCGGAGAAGGCGTTCGACTCGTTCCCGCATCAGTTGTCAGGAGGCCAACGCCAGCGGGCCATGATCGCGCAGGCGATCTCGTGCGACCCTGACCTGCTGATTGCCGACGAGCCGACGACGGCCCTCGATGTGACCATCCAAGCCGAGATTCTCGACCTGCTGCGAAACCTCCACAAGAGGCTCAACAGCGCGATTGTCATCATTACCCACGACCTCGGCGTCGTCGCCGACATCGCTGACAACGTGATCGTCATGCGCGACGGCGAGATCGTCGAGCGAGGCACCGTTCACCAGGTATTCGACGCTCCGAACCACGCATACACGCAAGAACTTCTGGCGGCGATTCCGCGGCTGGGTTCCACCCCCGACGTGAGCCCGACCCGTGTGGGCGAGCCGGTACTCCAGTTCGTCGACACGGTGATCGAGTACCCCGGGTTGCGGCGGGTGGCAGCGTTCCGCGCCGTCGACAACGTGAGTTTCTCGATCTACCCTGGCGAGATCGTCGGCCTGGTGGGGGAGTCGGGATCTGGCAAGACCACCATCGCGCGAGGCGCGATCGGCCTGCTGCCGTTCACGTTGGGCAGCGCGACGGTGTGCGGGCGGGAGATGGTCGGCATCTCGTCGCGTGACCTGCGCGAACTTCGCCGCGAGATCGGCATCGTGTTCCAGGACCCCGGCTCGTCGCTCAACCCCCGCTGGCCCGTCGGTCAGAGCATCGGCGAGCCGCTCGCGCTCTCCACAAAGCTCAAGCACAAGCAGGTCGAGGCACGGGTCGGAGAGCTGCTCGACCAGGTGGAGCTCTCGAAGAGCTTCCGCAACCGCTACCCGCATGAACTGTCCGGTGGTCAACGCCAGCGCGTGGGCATCGCACGCGCCCTCGCGCTCAAGCCGAAACTCCTGGTGGCGGATGAGCCGACATCCGCTCTCGACGTCTCGGTGCAGGCCCGCGTGCTCGACCTCATCGAGGAGCTTCAAGCTGAGCTCGGTTTCGCGTGCCTGTTCGTCAGCCACGACCTGGCTGTGGTGGACCGACTTGCCGACCGGAT
>JAJAZI010000243.1 GCA_026785785.1 Microbacteriaceae bacterium | reverse complement strand
TTTTTATTCAATCGGCTACAACCTAAATATAAACTATTAAAAAATGGTCGGCCGGTTTATCTGTTTATAAGACAAAGCCAAGGGTGCGAGCCTACCGGGGCCACCGGGCCGAAAAGGGTAATGGGCGGGGCGCGGATGCGCCGGGCCCTGACTACTGCTGCGGTTTACGCCTCGAGGGCGGCGATCTCTTCCTCGAGCGAGGCGCGGCCCGGCTGGCGGCCGGTCGTGAAGACGAACTGGCCGTCGACGAAGTCCACGTGCACGTGGTCTCCGGCGTTGAGCTCGCCCTGCAGGATGCGCTCGCTCAGGCGGTCCTCGATCTCGTGCTGGATCGCGCGGCGCAGTGGCCTGGCTCCCAGCGACGGGTCGAATCCGACCTTGATGAGCTGCTCCTTGGCAGCGACGGTCAGGTCAGCCGTCATGTCCCGGTCGAGCAGGCGGTCGCTCAGTCGCTTGATGAACAGGTCGACGATCTGCAGCAGCTCCGCAGGGGTGAGCTGCGGGAAGACGATCGTCTCGTCGACGCGGTTCAGGAACTCCGGCTTGAAGTGCTTCTTGAGCTCCTCGACGACCTTGCCGCGCATGCGGTCGTAGCCGGTTGCGGTGTCGGTCGACGAGGTGAAGCCGATCGGCGTGCCCGAGATGTCCTTCGTGCCGAGGTTCGTGGTCATGATGATCACGGTGTTCTTGAAGTCGATCACGCGACCCTGGCCATCCGTCAGACGTCCCTCTTCCAGAATCTGGAGGAGCGAGTTGAAGATGTCGGGGTGCGCCTTCTCGATCTCGTCGAACAGCACCACGGAGAACGGCTTGCGGCGCACCTTCTCGGTGAGCTGGCCGCCCTCCTCGAAGCCGACGAACCCGGGAGGGGCGCCGAACAGCCGCGAGACGGTGTGCTTCTCGCCATACTCGCTCATATCGAGGGAGATGAGCGCGTTCTCGTCATCGAAGAGGAACTCGGCGAGCGCCTTGGCGAGCTCGGTCTTACCGACGCCGGTGGGGCCGGCGAAGATGAACGAGCCGCTCGGGCGACGCGGGTCCTTGAGTCCGGCACGGGTGCGGCGGATCGTCTTGGACAGCGCCGAGATGGCCTCCTCCTGGCCGATGACGCGCTGGTGCAGTGCCTTCTCCATGAAGACGAGGCGACTCGTCTCCTCTTCGGTGAGCTTGAAGACGGGGATACCGGTGGCGGCCGCGAGGACCTCGGCGATGACGCCTTCGTCCACGGTTCCGGTCGCGCCGGACTCTCCGCTCTTCCACTTCTTCTCGAGGCGCAGTCGCTCGCCGAGGAGCTTCTTCTCCTCGTCGCGCAGGCTGGCGGCCTTCTCGAAGTCCTGGTCCTCGATCGCGCCTTCCTTCTGGCCGCGCACGGCCGCGATGCGGTCGTCGAACTCGCGCAGCTCCGGCGGCGCCGACAGGATCGACAGGCGCAGGCGGGCGCCGGCCTCGTCGATCAGGTCGATGGCCTTGTCGGGCAGGAAGCGGTCGGCGACGTAGCGGTCGGCGAGGTTTGCCGCCGCGACGATCGCGCCGTCGGTGATCGACACCTTGTGGAACGACTCGTACTTGTCGCGCAGTCCCTTGAGGATGTTGATCGTGTGCGGCAGGGACGGCTCGTGCACCTGCACGGGCTGGAAGCGGCGCTCGAGCGCGGCATCCTTCTCGAAGTGCTTGCGGTACTCGTCGATGGTCGTCGCGCCGATCGTCTGCAGCTCGCCGCGGGCGAGGAGCGGCTTCAGGATGCTGGCCGCGTCGATCGCGCCCTCGGCGGCACCCGCGCCGACGAGGGTGTGGATCTCGTCGATGAAGGTGATGATGTCGCCGCGGGTGCGGATCTCCTTGGTGACCTTCTTGAGACGCTCCTCGAAGTCACCGCGGTAGCGGCTCCCGGCGATGAGCGATCCGAGGTCGAGCGTGTAGAGCTGCTTGTCCTTGAGCGTCTCGGGAACGTCGCCGCGCACAATGGCCTGGGCGAGTCCCTCGACGACGGCGGTCTTGCCGACGCCGGGCTCTCCGATCAGCACAGGGTTGTTCTTCGTGCGGCGGGAGAGGATCTGCATGACCCGCTCCATCTCCTTCTCGCGCCCGATGACGGGGTCGAGCTTGCCGTCGCGCGCGGCTTGGGTGAGGTTGCGACCGAACTGGTCGAGGACCTGGCTGCCGGCCTGCTGCTGTTGCGAATCGTTGCCACCCACGGCGACCTGCTCCTTTCCTTGGTATCCGGAAAGCAACTGAATCACCTGCTGCCGAACCTTGTTCAGGTCGGCGCCCAGCTTCACGAGAACCTGGGCGGCAACGCCCTCGCCCTCGCGGATGAGCCCGAGCAGGATGTGCTCAGTGCCGATGTAGTTGTGTCCGAGCTGCAGTGCTTCGCGCAGGCTCAGCTCGAGCACCTTCTTGGCGCGCGGAGTGAAGGGGATGTGTCCGGTCGGCTGCTGCTGGCCCTGGCCGATGATGTCCTGGACCTGCTCGCGAACGGCGTCCAGCGCGATGCCGAGCGACTCGAGCGCCTTCGCGGCGACCCCTTCACCCTCGTGAATGAGGCCGAGCAGGATGTGCTCGGTGCCGATGTAGTTGTGGTTGAGCATCTTGGCCTCTTCCTGGGCCAAAACAACAACGCGACGAGCTCGGTCGGTAAATCTTTCAAACATGTTTGCTCCCTAAGCACGGTGCAGAATTCCGTGCCGATATAGAGAGAGTAACGAGGGGTGCTGGCAATTCATGCCCCTGTTCGCCCTAGGCGTGACGCTTAAGGGCGCGCGCTCAGGCGGCGGTCGCGGGACCCCCTTCGCCCCTCTCACCCCGTGCGCCATGTCCCGCACCCCGCGCCCCCGTACCGCGCTTCCGTATCGCGCTCCCGTACCGAATGAAGGAAAAAGCGACTCGGCCTGGGGCTAGCACTGCGATCAGAGGCCATTCGGCGCGGTTTCGCCTTCATTTGGCACGGGGGCGGACGGGAAGGGATGCGCGCTGCGTGACTTTCTTATCGATAAACGTTATATTATCGATTATCGTTGTTGATGATTGTCGTTAGGGGTTTACATGTTGGAGCGCACGGATCAGCTTTCCGGGGCGGGGTGGTCCGCCCGCACGACGCGCGGGTCCGTCTGGGTCATCTTCGTGGCATCCGCCCTCGCCGGCGTCGTGATTGTCATTCTCGGCACACTCTCGATCGTCGACAGCTTGACGAGCGGACGCGTCGCGCTGATCTTGACGACGTCCGGACGATTGCCCGGGGAGGCGGATGCTGGGTCGGCCCGCATCGTCGAGGGCGCCTACGAGAGCGCCACGGTCGTGCTCGAGAACCTGTCGGGCGGCACCGTCGCCGTCGCCACGAGCGCCGCCGTGATCGGACTGCTCACCCAGGCCGCGGTGTGCGGCGCGATCGCGCTGCTCGCGTGGTGGCTGCTGCGACCCAGCACCTTCAGCCGCAGCCTGAGCCTGGGTATTGCCCTCGCCGGCGGGGTACTGCTGATCGGCGGAATCCTCTCGGTCGGCCTCGGCGGGTTCGCCTCGTGGATGGCCGCGGGGGAACTCAATGACCCCGCCGCCGGGCTCGACGGATTTTGGCCGGTCTCGGCCTCACTCAACCTCGCCCCGCTTATGCTCGGCTTCGTGCTGCTGCTCGTCGGGCTCGCGCTCGAGGCCGGTGAGAAACTGCAGGACGACAATTCCCGGCTGCAGCGCGATACCGCCGGCCTCGTCTGATGGAGGCGAGAGCCAGAGAGCCAGCGGAAGATCCGGGGCACGTCCCCACCGCCATCCACTGTCGGCTCGATGAGCTGCTCGAAACGCGCGGCATGACGCTGACCCGGCTCAGCGAGCTAGTTGGGGTGAGCATCGTCAACCTGTCGGTGCTGAAGAATGATCGGGCGCGCGCGATCCGGTACTCGACCCTGCAGGCGATCTGCGACGCGCTCGACTGCGAGGTCGGCGAACTGCTTGTGCGCAGCTAGACCGCTACCGGCGCGCTACGCGTCGGTCTTCGGCGCGGGGCCGTCGATGGGGAGCCCTCGCCGGGCGCGCTCGGCTGATTCCATCTGGGCGTAGATCTTGCGCTCCGTGCGGTCGGCGCGCAAAATCGTGCGCATCACGAGCCAGAAGATCAGGCCGACGAGGATGGTGGGCGTCAACGAGAAGGCGGCATTGGCCCAGAAGTTCTCTAACACCGTCTTAGGATACGCGGGCCCGCTGGGAACCGGCACCCGTGCGGCATCCGGGCATCAGCCGCCGGGCATCAGCCGCCTGCATCCGGGCATCAGCCGCCTGCATCCGGTCGTCAGCCGCGTCGTTATCCGCCCGCCAGGCCCCCGAGGACACCGGAGATCACGAGGTAGAGCCCGATGCCGCCCACGATGAACCACAGGATGATCCGGTTCTGGCTGATCTTCTTGGGGTCCTGCTTCTCTGGCGGCAGATAGCTCATGGCCGAAACCCTACTTGATGCCAGCGGAGGGCACGCCGCCGGTGTGATCACCGACGCGGAGTTCTCCGCCGCGACGGCGCGGCTGCTGCGCTGAGTGCGCCCCGACGAGCAGCCCCGCCCGAGGAGCGCGCACTACTTGACGAGCGGGAACAGAATCGTCTCGCGGATGCCGAGGCCGGTGAGCGCCATCATCAGCCGGTCGATGCC
>JAJAZI010000242.1 GCA_026785785.1 Microbacteriaceae bacterium | reverse complement strand
CTACGGCGTCATCGGCCTCGATGACACGTCGGCGGAACTGCAGCGGGCGAGCGCCGCAGCCAATTCGAGCCGCTGATACCCACCATTTGAAGGGCGCCGCCCGGCATCGGCCCGCGCCCTTCAGGCATCCCGAGGGGGACCTCGCTAGGATTGGCTGGCATCACGGAAAGATCACGACCCTTTCCGCCACGTGACAGCAATGGGAGTTTTTCGGTGGCTAATGTTCTAGAGCGCGTTCTCCGTGTCGGCGAAGGTCGCACCCTGCGTCGGCTTCAGCGCTATGCGGAGGCGATCAATCACCTCGAAGACGACTTCACCGGCCTCACCGACGAGGAGCTGAAGAACGAGACGGTCGAGCTGCGCGAGCGCTACTCGAGCGGCGAATCCCTCGACGACCTGCTGCCGGAGGCCTTCGCGGCCGTGCGGGAGGCCGCGAAGCGCACCCTGGGCCTTCGTCACTTCGACGTGCAGCTCATGGGAGGGGCGGCCCTTCACCTCGGCAACATCGCCGAGATGAAGACCGGAGAGGGCAAGACCCTCGTCGCGACCACGGCGGCCTACCTCAACGCGATCGCCTCCCGGGGCGTGCACATCATCACGGTCAACGACTACCTCGCCAGCTACCAGTCCGAGCTCATGGGCCGCGTGTTCCGCGCCCTCGGCATGACGACGGGCTGTATCGTCAGCGGCCAGACGCCGCCCCAGCGCCGCGACCAGTATGCGGCCGACATCACCTACGGCACTAACAACGAGTTCGGCTTCGACTACCTGCGCGACAACATGGCCTGGCAGTCCCAGGACATGGTGCAGCGCGGCCACTTCTTCGCGATCGTCGACGAGGTCGACTCGATCCTCATCGATGAGGCTCGCACCCCGCTGATCATCTCCGGCCCGGCATCCGGTGAGGCCAACCGCTGGTTCACCGAGTTCGCGAGCCTGTCGAAGAAGCTCGTCCCCGGCGAGGACTACGAGGTCGACGAGAAGAAACGCACCGTCGGCGTGCTCGAACCAGGCATCGAGAAGGTCGAGGACTACCTCGGCATCGACAACCTCTACGAGTCGGCGAACACCCCGCTGATCTCGTTCCTGAACAACTCGATCAAGGCCAGCGCCCTCTTCAAGAAGGACAAGGACTACGTCGTCATGAACGGGGAGGTGCTCATCGTCGACGAGCACACCGGTCGAATTCTGATGGGGCGCCGCTACAACGAGGGAATCCATCAGGCGATCGAGGCGAAGGAGGGCGTCGCCGTCAAGGCGGAGAACCAGACCCTCGCGACCGTGACCCTGCAGAACTACTTCCGGCTCTACAAGAAGCTCTCGGGCATGACGGGAACGGCCGAGACCGAGGCCGCTGAGTTCATGAGCACCTACAAGCTCGGCGTCGTCGCGATCCCGACGAACCGGTCGATGATTAGAATCGACCAGCCCGACCTCGTCTACAAGAACGAGCAGGCGAAGTTCGCGCAGGTCGTCGAGGACATCGACGGTCGGCACAAGCTGGGCCAGCCGGTGCTCGTCGGGACGACGAGCGTCGAGAAGAGCGAGTACCTGTCGAAGCTCCTCGCGAAGCGCGGCATCCGCCACGAGGTCCTCAACGCGAAGAACCACGCCCGCGAGGCCGCGATCGTCGCCCAGGCCGGGCGGCTCGGATCGGTCACGGTCGCGACCAACATGGCCGGACGAGGCACAGACGTGATGCTCGGCGGCAACGCCGAGTTCCTCGCCGTCGCCGAGATGCACGGCAAGGGCCTCAGCCCCATCGACACCCCCGACGAGTACGAGGCCGCTTGGGACGAGGTCTTCGACAAGGTCAAGGCCGAGGTCGGCACCGAGGCCGAGAAGGTCGTCGAGGCCGGGGGGCTCTACGTGCTGGGCACCGAGCGACACGAGTCCCGGCGCATCGACAACCAGTTGCGCGGGCGCTCCGGACGCCAGGGCGACCCGGGTGAGAGCCGTTTCTATCTCTCGCTCACCGACGACCTGATGCGACTGTTCAACTCGGCGGCGGCGGAGTCGCTGATGGGACGAGGCAGCGTTCCCGACGACCTCGCGATCGAGTCGAAGGTCGTCAGCCGCGCCATCCGGAGCGCCCAGAGTCAAGTCGAGTCGCGCAACGCGGAGATCCGCAAGAACGTGCTCAAGTACGACGACGTGCTCAACCGCCAGCGCGAGGCCATCTACGGCGACCGCCGGCACATCCTCGAGGGGGACAACCTCCAGGACCGCACCCAGCAGTTCCTCGACGACGTCATCACCGAGGTCATCGACGAGCACACCGCCGAGGGCCACGCCGACGACTGGGACCTCGAGGCGCTGTGGACAGAGCTCAAGACGCTCTATCCGATCTCGATCACGGTCGACGAGGTTCTCAACGAAGCGGGATCGCGCGGCAAGCTCTCGCGCTCCGACCTTGGCGAAGAGATCATGTCCGATGCCAAGCTCGCCTACGAGAAGCGCAGCGAGGCCCTGGGGGAGCCAGCGATGCGCGAGCTCGAACGCCGCGTCGTGCTCTCGGTCATCGACCGGCGCTGGCGCGACCACCTCTACGAGATGGACTACCTCAAGGACGGCATCGGACTGCGCGCGATGGCCCAGCGAGACCCGCTCGTCGAGTACCAGCGCGAGGGGTTCGCTCTGTACCAGTCGATGATGGCGCAGATCCGCGAAGAGACGGTCGGCTTCTTGTTCAATCTCGAGGTCGAGGTCTCCCCGGCTGGCGCGACCGCCGCGGTGCCGACCGTGGCCGCGAAGGGGCTCGGTGCCCCCGCAGCCCCCGTCGACAGGCTCAGTTACTCGGCGCCGAACGTTGAGGGCGAGGTCGAGGTGCGTAACCAGAGCGGCCAGATCGAGCGCACCGCGGCGGCTCCGCGTGGTGCGGACGAGGCGGATGCGGCGGACGGGGCGTCGGCCTCCCCGCAGCGGCCGGCGGCTCGAGGCGCGTTCGGCCAGACGTCGGGTGGCTCGAACGCGACGCCGGTTAACCGTGCCGGGCGCCGGGCCCAGCCCAAGCGCAAGTAGAACCACGGGACCCCTCGGGGGCTACAGAACGTTGATGGCGGTCGCCCTCCAACGGGCGTCCATGCCCTCGAGGCGGATGGCGACCGCGCGGGTCCTCGCGCGCCCTTGCACGATGGTGACCGCCTCGACGACGCCGTCGCGCGGCTCGCAGATTGAGGTCGAGCCGATCGAGAAGCTGGGCCTCGCCGGCGTCTGGCCCTTCGCCTGACGGGCCCTGGCCGAGAGCACGACACGCTTGAGCAGATGCCGGTACACGTCATCGGTCACCCAGCGGGAGATCTGCTCGAGATCCCGGGCCCCCGCGAGGATCTCGATGACGCAGCGCGTGAGGTTCTCCAGGAGCGGCGTCGGCGCGGGAAGTGCGGAGCTGGATGCCGGTTGGTGGCCGAAGAACTCCTCGGAGTCGAAGCGGGACTTCGACGCCCCCGGGACCGCGGGCGTCTCGGCGGGGGCCGGGCGGCCCTCAGGCAACGCAGTGCTCATAGCTGGCTCCGAACGCTCGGGTAGCGAGGTGAACCCGTCCCCGCGCCGGAGACGAGTGACATGAGACTGTCACTGTCCCACCGGGCCCGGCCCCTGTCCACGCCCCACTAGTGGGCTGTGGATAACCTCCGGCGGCTGGGTCGCGGTGTGGTTAGCGTCGCAGGATGCGCTGGGACGACTTGTTCGACGACCTCGAGGGCCAGCTCGAGCACGAGCTCAGCGCCGAAGAGGTCGACCTGCGCGCGGAGGAGGAGCGGCTGCGGCTCGGGCGGCTCGCCCTGCGCGATCGGATCATCGCCATCCGGGGCTGGGAGCCGAAGCACTCGCCCTGGTCCATCCGCCTGCGGCTCACGAGCGGCAGGCACATCGACGTGCGCCCCGACACGGTCGGCCGGGACTGGTTCTCGGCCGACCTGCTCGGCGATGGCGTCACGCGCGCCCAGTGCATCGTTCCTCTCGCCGCGATCTCCGGCATCCTGCTCACCCGCTCGCAGGTCGCGCAATCCCTCGCCGGCCCCGACCGGGAGCAGCCGGAGCGCGGGCTCTCGGCGCGACTCACCCTCGGTTTCGTGCTGCGCGATCTCTGCCGACGCCGTGCCTCGGTCGACCTCGACCTCCTCGACGAGACCGTCGCGGGAACGATCGACAGGGTCGGCCGGGACCACCTCGACCTCGCTGTGCATGAGCCGGGATCGGCCAGGCGCGAGTCCGCCGTGAGCCAGTACCGCCTGGTCCCGTTCGCTCAGCTGTCGCTTGTGCGGGTCTGAGGCCTGTCCCTCGGATCGAAGGAGTACTCGGGGAGGTCGGCGTATTCGGCCTGGTTCCAGAGCCCGATCCGGCGGGACTCCTCGTACTTAGCGTCGATGTAGGACTCCAGTACGCTGCGCTCGATGCGCCAGTGGCCGCTTGCGCCGATCTTGATGGCTGGCAGCTCTCCCGAGCGGACGAGCAAGTACGCCTGGCGCGCCGAGATGTTGAGCAGCTCGGCCGTGTCAGCCAGAGTCAGGAACCGGCCCAGCGAGCCGGAGTTCTCGATCCCGTTCATTGGACGAGTATGAGGGCCGCGCCCCCCGACGAACCGGGCTGTGGATAACTTTCCCCGGCGGCGGCTGGGAGCGCTGAGATGAACACCTGAGTGATCGGCAGTCGAGGGAGCAGGTTGGTATGAAGCGCAGCAGCCCGGCGGTGCCCCGGGAACGGGCGCCGCGATCGTTCTGGTTCGACCCACGGTTCGGCATCGGCCTTGCGCTCGTCGTCGCCTCCGTCGCGGGTGTCGTCTGGCTCGTCTCCGCCGCCGACCGCACCGTCGAGGTGTGGGCGGCGCGCTCGGCCCTCAGCCCGGGCGACACGGTGACCGGCGACAACCTGGTGCTGCGCAGCGTGCGGCTCGGTGACGCCACCGACCTTTACCTCGGCACCGGGCTGCTCGGCGACCCCGGGCTCGTCGTGACACGCGCGGTGGCCGCCGGCGAGCTCGTCCCCGCCTCCGCGGTCGGAGCGCCGGAGGGGGTGCAGCTCGCCTCCGTCGTCGTGACCGTGCGCGGCGACCTGCCCCGGTCGGTCGAGTCGGCGTCGGTCGTCGACCTGTGGTCGGCGCGGCAGACCGAGGAGCGCGACTTCGGTCCGCCGGCGGTGCTCGTCGGCTCCGCGACCGTGGTCCGGGTACTGGAGGCCGACGGGCTTATCGTGGGCAGTGCGGCGGTCGCGGTGGAGATGCTCGTGCCGCGGTCGAAGATCGCCGCGGTGCTCGAGGCGATCGCCAACTCCGACGCGATGTCACTGGTTCCCGTGAGCCTCCCGGTCGGCGGCTGAGCCGTGGTGAGAATCGCGCTCGCCGCGCCGCTAGCGCTCGAGGACAGGCTCCTCGGCGAGCTGCGGCGCCACGGGCACAGCGCAGTCGCCCGGTGCGACAGCGCGGACGAGCTCGCCAGCCTCCTCGCCGACTGCGGCGCTGATGTCGCGATCGTCGCGGCGGCCCCCCGGTACCTCACCGGGAGGCTGCTCGAGGAGAGCGACGCGGCCGGGGTGCGGGTCGTCGCGCTGGTCGCCTCGGATGCCGAGCGCCGGCACGCGGCAACGCTCGGCCTCCACGAGCTCGCCGCGGCGGAGGGCCCGTGGTCCCAGATCGAGAGCCTCATCGCCGGCACCATGCCCGCGCCGCCGCCGCCGCGAACCGGACCGGGCAGGGTCATCGCCGTGTGGGGTCCGGCCGGCTCGCCGGGACGCACAACCATCGCGATCGCCGTCGCCGCCGAACTCGCCGCCGCCGGGGCGAGCGTCGCGCTCGCCGACGTCGACACCCACAGCGGGTCGATCGCACCGGCGCTCGGACTGCTCGACGAGGCGCCCGGCTTCGCGGCTGCCTGCCGCCTCGCCGGCGCGAACAGTCTCAGCCGGGCCGAGCTCGAGCGCATTGGCGAGCGCTACCTCTCCGGCCATGGGAGTTTCTGGGTGCTGACCGGAATCGGCCGGCCCAGCCGTTGGCCCGAGCTGTCGGGCGACCGTGTCGCCGCCACCCTGCGGGAGTGCCGGAACTGGGTCGACTACACCGTCGTCGACACGGGGGCGAGCCTCGAGAATGACGAGGAGATCTCGAGCGACCTGTTCGCGCCCCGGCGCAACGCCGCGACCATCGCCGCGCTTCGGGAGGCCGACGACGTCATCGCAGTGGGCTCCGCCGACCCGGTCGGCCTCTCCCGGTTCCTCCGCGCACACGTCGACCTCGTTGAGACCCTGCTGACCGACCGCGTCACGGTCGTGATGAACCGGGTGCGGCCGGGCGCTATCGGCCCGAACCCCGCGGCGCAGGTAGCGCAGGCGCTGCTGCGCTTCGGTGGGATCTCCGCGCCCGTGATCGTGCCGAACGACCAGCCGGCGCTCGATGCCGCGGTGCTCACCGGTCGCTCGCTGCGGGATATCTCGATGCGGTCGCCCGCCCGCGTTGCGATCGGACGGTTTGTCGCCGCACGCCTATTGCCCGAGCCGCCAGCGTCGGCGCCGGCACGGCGGGCGCTGCGCCGTCGTCCGTCCGCCGCGACCTGATGGATCCGCCGCCGAACGTGCTCCAGTAATCGTGCGCGCTCAGCGGGGGGACCGCTCAGTCGGCGAGCGGGATCACCTCGAGCCGGTCGCCAGGACCGGTCACGATGAGCACGCGAGTTCCGGTGACCCCCTCGAGGGCGGCGGCGACCCGATCCGCCGACGGGGCGAAGGTCGCCGCCTCTGCGCGTCTCCAGACGCTCACGGCGGCGCCGCTCGCCTCCCGCACCGCGCGTACGAGCGGGTCCGGGTCGGCTCCGGTGACGAGGAGCACGCGCCCGATGGTGCGGCGGCGCCCCGGCGTCGCGGCGATCCGCGCGGAATCCCGGCGCCACACCGCGAAGTGGTATGCCGCCACGAGCGCGGTCGCGGTGAGCAGACCGAGGGGCGCCCGGACGCGCTCGAGGAGGCTCCCGCCGCTCGCCCCGTCGAGCGTGAACTCGAAGATCCGGTAGCCGATGACGAGAAGGGTGATGAGCGCGACGACGGCGCTCAGGCCGAAGATGGCGATCAGGTATACGCGCCGGCCGGTGGAGCCGATCGCGTCCGTGGCCACGGGAGCGGTGGGCCGCCAGGCCACCCACCACAGCGGTGCGCCGACGGCGAGCGAGCTGATGCCGGCGAGCAGGAGTGTGCGGGCGCCGGACTCGGCGAGCGGGCTGCCGATCGCGGCGAGCAGGGAGTTGACGATGATCCCGATCCCGGATGCCGCCGCGGCCAGGCCCACACCCGACGTCACGAGACGCGTGGCCAGACCGATCTGGCCCGTGTCGCGTGTCGCGATCCGCCGGTAGTAGACCCAGACGAGTGAGCCGACGGCCGCCGTGGCGATCGCGGTCCCGAGCGGCTCGAGGATCGACGAAACGGGGTCGCTGCGATCGACAGCGAGTTCGAGCAGCACGAAGAGCGTCGTTCCGAGACCCCCCAGGGCGAGGATCACGGCGACGAGCGCGGCGACGATGACGAGCGCGACGGCAGCGAATTCGGCGCGGAGCAGCTCGGCGCGGTCACGGAACCAGTGCCACCACCAGATCGCGGCGCCGCCGGCCATCCAGACCAGCCCCTGCAGCGTCGTCTGCCACCAGGGCGAGCCCGCGATCGCCGGACCGGTGTCCGCGATCGCGGCATCGAGCACACTCCCGATCGCGGTGACGGCCCCGCCCACCCCGAGGATGAGCCCGAACACGTAGCCGATGACGGGGGCGAGGTCCACAAGCTGGGTCGGGCTCTTCGTCGGGTGGTGGCGCATCCACTGGTGCCACAGCCAGACGAGCGCCCAGATGAGACCGGAGGCGAAGGCCTGCGGCTGCCACCGCCCGTCGACACCGGCCGAGGCGGTGGCCAGCAGCGACGTCGAGAACGTGATGAGCGACACTATCGACATTGCGGCGAGGTAGAGGCCCCACGCGACCGACGAGCGCTCGGCGGCATCAGTGAATCCGCGCCAAAGGAACCACCAGAGCACCAGGGCGAGCGGCCCGCCGACGAGGGTGAACGCGAGGGCCTGGGCGAGGCTGGCGGTGTCCGCGACCGCGAGTTCGTTGCCTGCATCCAGCACCCGCCCGACCAGTCCGCTGAGTCCGATGGCGGCGATCGTGACGGTGGCGAAGAGGAGCACGAAGACGATCAGGCGCCGCACGCTCCTGCCTGCCCCGCCGGCGATGCCGGGAGTGCCCTGCGCCGCGGTCATGGGAGTACCCGGCAGATATCGAGTGGCCACGGAACGCTTTCGATCAGCCACCCGCCGTCGATCCTCACGAGGTCGAAGTCGTCCTCGAATTCCTGCTCCTCGATGCCGAAAGGGCCATTCTCGTAGAGCGTCGTGATCGACACGCGCACGTCCGCGGTGTCGTCCCGCTGGTTCGTTGACACGAGAGTGACCCGGAGGTTGTCGGTGGTCTCCGAGTCGAACGTGTCACAGCCGTCCGCGACGTCAGGCGAGAGGTACTCCGCGGCACCGCGCTCGTCGCCTGCGATCACGGCGGCGGAGTAGCGCTGCACCACTCCCTCCGGTGTGTCCGTGTCGAGCAGTTCCGGTGCGCCTCGGGTCAAGACGACGACGAGCGCCACGATCACGAGCGCGGCGATGACCGCGACGATCCCCCCAAGAGCGCGGTCCCGCCGGGGAACCGCCGAGACGTCGCCAGGGGGCACGGCACCTGAGCCGGAATCATTCTCCATTTGCTCAGCTTGGCCTTGTGGAGGGCTGCTCGACAAGGACCAAAGTCATGACTGTCGTGCGGTACCGGCTCGGTGGCTGTCGCCGGGGCGCGGAACGTGGTTCGCTGGGGGAATGACTCAGGTTCCGATGTTCCCCCTCGGCTCAGTGCTTTTCCCTCACATGCCCCTGCTGCTGCGGGTGTTCGAGGAGCGGTACCTCGTGATGCTGGCGCGGATGCTCGAGGAGGAGTCGACGCAGTTCGGGGTCGTTCTGATCGAGCGCGGCCAGGAGGTCGGCGGGGGAGAGCAGCGATTCGGGTTCGGCACCCTCGCGCAGATCGCGCAGTTCGGCGAGCAGGAGGGAGTCGTCGCGCTCGTTGCGCAGGGCGAGCACCGATTCGAGATTGTCGAGTGGCTCGAGGAGGCGCCGTACCCGATGGCCGTCATTCGGGAGCTGCCCGACCTGGACTGGGACGAGTCGCTTCGGCCGCTCCGCACTCGGGCGGAGGCGGCAGTGCGCCGCACTCTCGCCCTCGCGAGCGAGTTCGCGGACCTGCCGTGGGCGTGGGATGTGGAGCTGGCGGAGGACCCGGCGGCCGCGGCCTGGCAGCTCGCCGCGATCTCCCCGCTCGGGCCGCTCGACCAGGTGCAGCTGCTGCGCTCCGCGTCGATGGAGGAGCTTCTCGACGACTTGCTCGAGTTGACGATCGCGGCGGCCGAGACCTACAGCGCCCCGTGGCCGGACGAGTGAGGCCGACGGCGCGCACGGGAGGGCCCGCGGTGCCGGTTACGCTGTAATGCGTGTCGACCCTCAGTGATCTCGTGCTTGCGCAAGGCCGGTCCAGTGAGGCCGACGTCGAATGGCTGCACCTCCTCGTCGGGGACTGGCAGCTCCTCGCCGACCTCGCCTTCGCGGACATCGTGCTCTGGGTTCCGACCACAGGCGACTCCTTCGTCGCCGTCGCCCACGCCCGGCCGTCGAGCTCGGCGACGCTCTTCTACCGCGACTTCGTCGGCCAGAACATCAAGCCTGAGTGGCGCAAACAGGTCACCGACGCCTTCCGGTCGAGCCAGATCATCGACTCCGCCGCGCCCGACTGGTACGAGGAGACCCCGACCAGGGTGCGCGCGGTACCCGTCCTCCGGCGGCTCGCCGTCACCGGATCTGAGACTACGTCGCATCCGATCGCCATCATCACCCGGCACACCAACCTCAGCGAGGCGCGGACCCCCAGCCGGCAGGAACTGACCTTCAACGAGTGCGCCAACGATCTGTTCGCGATGATCGCGGCCGGGGACTTCCCCGACCTCGGGGCGCCGACCGGGCCCAGACGGGGTGCACCACGCGCATCCGACGGGCTCATCCGCCTCGACGTCGACGGCAGGGTGACCTTCGCGAGCCCCAACGGGCTGTCGGCCTTCAACCGCATGGGCTTCGCCGGCGAACTCGAGGAGGAGTCCCTCGCCGAGGTCACCACCGGGCTGCTCAAGGGCCAGGTAATTATCGACGAGTCGCTGCCGCTCGTCGTGACGGGGCGTGCGCCGTGGCGCACCGATATCGAGGCGCGCGGGGTGACGGTGTCGCTGCGGGCGATCCCGATCCGCGACCGCGGCGAGCGGGTCGGCGCGATCGTGCTGTGCCGCGATGTCACCGAGCTGCGGCACCAGGAACGCGAGCTCATCACGAAGGACGCGACGATCAGGGAGATCCACCACCGGGTCAAGAACAACCTGCAGACGGTGGCGTCGCTGCTGCGCATTCAGGCCCGTCGAACGAGGTCGGAGGAGGCGCGGGAATCGCTCAATCAGGCGATGCGCCGGGTCGCGGCGATCGCGGTGGTGCACGACACCCTCAGCGAGGGCCTCAACCAGAACGTCGATTTCGACGCCGTGTTCGACCGCGTGCTGCTGCTCATCGCCGAGGTCGCCTCGACCCACAACACGAAGGTGCACCCGAAGTCGACGGGTAGCTTCGGCAACCTGCCGAGCGAGTACGCTACGCCGCTCGCGCTCGCGCTCACGGAGCTCGTCACGAACGCGGTCGAGCACGGCCTCGCCGGGCGCGAGGGCGACGTGGAGATCATCGCGGACCGGGACGACGAACGGCTGAGCGTCAAGGTGCGCGACACGGGCAGCGGCCTGCCCGAGGGAAAGGTCGGGTCGGGTCTCGGAACCCAGATCGTTCGCACGCTCATCCAGGGTGAACTCGGCGGCACGATCGACTGGCACACAATGGTCGGCAGCGGGACCGAAGTGACGATCGACATCCCACTGGCGTGGATCACCGTTCGCTAGGTGGTGCGGCGCACAGAAACGGCACCTGATTCCCGAGGAACGGGGTCAGGTGCCGGATCAGTGCGTCTGTGTCTGGCCGACGCAGGGTTCGAGGCGCGGGCTAGGAGGCGCGGCGCGCCCGTGCGGCACGACGCTTCAGAGCGCGGCGCTCGTCTTCGCTCAGGCCACCCCAGACGCCGGAATCCTGACTTGTCTCGAGCGCGTACTGAAGGCACTGTTCGGAGACGCTGCAACGGCCGCAGACCGCCTTCGCCTTCTCGATCTGGTCGACCGCCGGACCGGTGTTTCCGACCGGGAAGAAGAGCTCGGGGTCGGCCGTGAGGCAGGCTGCGTTATCGCGCCAATCCATGGGGGTACTCCTTTAGATTTTGTTGCTGAATGTGGTCGAGAGACCAATAAATTTCGACGACTTCCGGCCGCCAGGTGGCAGGTGGAGCATCGAGGAGGCTGGGCTCACGACCTTGTAAGCTTCAAAATCAACCTCATATAGACTCTCATACTGACCATGGCAAATCAATAGTTTTGTATCGGAAGGCGCTGTGAGCGGACGGTCCCCAGACGCCCCCGAGCGGGGGCGCGACCCGCTCCGATCGTCGCCGCTGAGGATGCTTGTGGCACTCCTTCTCGCCGAGGCGCTCGGTCTCGCGGTGCTTACGGCGTTCCTGCTGTTCGAGATCCTGACCGAGGTTCCCGACTCCTACGCCGCGGCGATCGGCATCACCGTTCTCGCCGCGATCGCGACGTTCTGGCTCGCGATCATCGCGATCAACACGCTGCGTGGATTCGCCTGGGTGCGCGGAGCCATCGTGACGATGCAGGTGCTGCAGATCGCCGTGGCGGTCGGAAGCTTCCAAGGCTTGTTCGCGCGGACTGACATCGGCTGGCTGCTGCTGGTTCCCGCGGTGGCGGTACTCGCCCTCCTGTTCAGCCGCCCGGTGACGGCGGCAACGGCGAGGCGCGGCGACTAGAGCAGGCCGAGCTCCGTTCGCAGCAAGGCGATGTGGCCGGTCGCGCCCGCGTTCCGGAGTGTTCCGCGGTCGGCATCCGGTGCATGGTGCATGGCGCACGGCGCACGGCGCACGGCGCACGTTACGCAGGACTCTCGGCGGACACGCCGCGTTTCGGGGGCGCTCGAGTCGGCAAGTCGCCGTTTCTCCTGCCGAACGGTCGCGTCGATCCGACTCGATCCGACTGGATCCGACGGTGCGGTGGCTAGAGCAGACCGAGCTTCTTGCGCAGCGAGGCGACGTGCCCGGTCGCCTTGACGTTGTAGAGCGGCAGCTCGATGGTGCCCTGCTCGTCGATCACGAAGGTCGAGCGGAGTACCCCGGTCACGGTCTTGCCGTAGAGCGACTTCTCGCCGTAGGCGCCGTAGGCCTTGTGCACCTCGAGGGCGGGGTCGCTCAGCAGCGGAAAGTTGAGGTTCTGCTCCGTGCGGAACTTCCGCAGCGCCTCCGCGCCGTCTTTGGATACCCCGAGCACTTGGTAGCCGGCCGACTTCAGCGAGTTGAGGTTGTCGCGGAAGTCGCAGGCCTCGGTCGTGCATCCGGGGGTGGATGCCGCCGGGTAGAAGTAGATGATGACCCTGTGGCCGGCGTGATCGGCGAGAGACACGGCGTTGCCGTCGGAATCGTCGAGCGTGAATGCCGGGGCGGCGGTGCGGGCGGGAAGGCGGGCAGAGGTGTCGGTCATGGTGTCTCCAGCGCGAGTCTTAGGGCAGTCGAGACTCATGCTAATCTTTATCCTCGGCTGCGCAATTCGCTGCGGCCACGCGCATCCCTAGCTCAATTGGCAGAGCAACTGACTCTTAATCAGTGGGTTCTGGGTTCAAGTCCCAGGGGGTGCACATCATCCAACGACGCGGTCAGGCGTCATGCCCACAGCGACCTTGCGATCTCGCTCCAATCCACCGCCCGTCGCGCCAGCCGGGGGGAGCCGCCGGCAGGCTTCGACCAGGAGAGCCCGGGCACACGGGAGGCCCCGCCGCACCGAATGGCCTCCATGAGACACCTCCAGCGCATCCTGAGCATGGCGTCCAACGCACTCGGCAAGAAGGGCCGGTCGACATCGAGCGGCTCAGGGAAGACCGACTGGCGCGAAATCGTCCGCACCGCGGCCAACCAGGTGACCGGAGACAGTGGATCGCCAGCCAACGTGGCAACGGGTCAATCTCGCGCTGCCACGCGAATGAGTGGCTCAACGCCGGCCGTGAGCCCGGAAGACCGCGGGGCTCAACGCCGGCCGTGAGCCCGGAAGACCGCGCGGCCGTCGCCCGATACGACTACCTGCTGAGGACGGCGCCGCCCGAGCAGCTCGAGCAGGTCCATCGCGATGCGTTCGGCCGCCTGACCCCGGCTCAGCGAGAGCAGCTTGACGCGCAACCGCCGGCTGGCGAACAGTCGGCTTCAGCAAGCCCCCAGGATCTGGCCCGATCGGCCACTCGCGGCGATGCCCGCAACCCGGGCCTTCTTCGTAAGCTGTTCGCGACGCCGACCGGTCGAGGGGCCGCTGGCGCCGTGGCTGGAGCCGGTATCGGCGCAGCCGCCGACGTTGGACTCGGCGCAGCTGGCGGACTGCTCGCCGCCGTCGCCGGCGGCGCAGTGCTCGGCAGTGTTGCTGCACCGCTGCTGGAACAGGCCGCAGGGATGGGCGTCGACTTCGAGAGCCTCGCTGGCGGACTCGACGGCAGCACTGAGGGCGCAGGCGAATACGGTACCGACCTCGGAACGCAGGCCTCCGACCTTGGATCGCATTTCGAGAGGCCAGGACTCTCCGGGCTCGGTAGCCTTTTCGGCCGCGATTGACGGCACCGACAAAAACCTGAGGGCGCCGTGAACGCTCGAATGGGCCAGTCACGAGGATCCGTGACCGGCCCATCCGCGTCTCCTGGCCCGACGCCACGGGGGCGGCGGCCAGAGCGCCGCTACTTCTTTTCGAAGACGTCCTTCTCCATCGCGTCGTAGCCCTCGGCCTGCGGGTCCCGGTGCAGGCCGCCGCTGAGCGCGTACTCCTCCTCGGGGGAGAGCACGAGCTGACGGCGTCCGTAGAGGGCGAAGCCAGCGAGGATGACCGCGTAGACGATGATGATCCCGATGATCGCGGGCTGGAACGCCTCGTTGAGCAGGAAGCCCACAAAGATGAGCGCGGAGATCACGGCAGCGATCACCGCACCGGGCACGCCCCAGGGACTGACGTAGGGACGGGCCGCATTCGGGAACTTGCGGCGCAGGATTACGAACGAGACCATCTGCAGGAAATATGCGAGCACAGCCCCCCAGACGGCGATGTTGAGGATGATCGCTCCGGCAACGGCACCGGCGCCCTCGTTGACCGCCGCGAGCACTTCCAGCACGAGAAGCGCGACGAACCCGATCACCGCGCCGACGATGAGCGCAACCCACGGGGTCTGGCGCTTGCCGGTGAGTGAGAAGAACTTCGGGTAGTACCCGGCACGGGAGAGCGAGTACATGTTTCGGCCGTAGGCGAACATGATGCCCTGCAGGGAGGCGAGCAGCCCGACGAGGGCGAACAGCGCGAGGACCGCGGCCAGTTCGTCGCCGACGATGGCACGGAATCCGTCGAGCAGCGGTTCGAGTGAGACGCCCGTCGCTTCCGCCCCGAGGACCCCCGTGTTGAGCACGAGGATGAGCAGGCCGGTCGCGATGAGGGTAGCTCGGGCCCAGAGCCCCGCCCTCGGGATGTCCCTGGACGGGTTGTGGGACTCCTCGGCAGCGAGTGGGAGCGCCTCGATGCCGAGGAAGAACCACATCGCGAAGGGGAGGGCGAAGAGGATCGGCACCACGCCATGCGGCAGGAAGGCGCTCTGGCCCTCGTCTGGCGGGATGTTGAAGAGGTTGTCGACGGTCCACAGCCCCGAGAACGCCGCCATAGCGGAGAAGACGAGCAGGATGCCGATGGAGATGATCGAGACGATGATCGCGAACTTGAACGAGATCGCAGCCCCCGCAGCGTTGAGGGCGATGAAGACCGCATAGAGGATCAGCCACCAGATCCACATGTTGCCTTCGAACGAAAAGCCGAGCAGCTCGCTCGTGATGAAGTCGGCATACTGTGCCGAGAAGTAGACGATGACCGCGGTCGTCGCGACGTACTCGATGGTCTCCGCGAGCCCGGTGATCAAGCCGCCCCACGGCCCCATCGCCGATCGGGCGAAGGAGTATGCACCGCCGGTGTGCGGCATCGCCGCCGCCATCTCACCGATGCTGAAGATGAGGCCGTAGTACATGACCACGAGGATTGCGAAGGCGATCACCATGCCGCCGAAACCGGCGAAGTCGATGCCGAAGTTCCAGCCGGAGAAGTCGCCCGAGATGACGGCAGCAACGGCGAGGCCCCACAGCCCCCAGACTCCGGCGGATCTCTTCAGTGATCGTTTTTCGAAGTACCCGTCGGCGGCGGGCGTGTAGGTGACGCCGGACGTGGAGCGCTTGCCTGAATCAGTCATGGTTTTTTCTCCCAGAAGCGGTGCGGAACCGGTAGAGATCGCGGGTGGTCTCGCCCGCGAGTGGATCAGGTTTTATTGGAGCGTAGTGGTCTATTGGTACCCACTGTCTACCTTTGGGTGTAAATATTTCCTGAAAATCGCGCTGATCCCGGCGCGTGCGCTGTGGTGTAATGGTCGGACGTTGCCGCTCGGGCAACCTCGCGTGGCTCGACGAGGAGACAAGATCATGGCAGCACGAACCGGGATGATCACCACGGACGAGCTGAACCCACTCATCGACGCCGGTGACATCGACACCGTCATCGTTGCGTTCACCGACATGCAGGGCCGCCTCATCGGCAAGCGCGTCGCGGCGAGATTCTTCAAAGACGAGATCTCGACGCACGGCGCCGAATGCTGCAACTACCTTCTCGCCGTCGACGTCGAGATGAACACCGTCGACGGTTACCGCATCTCGTCGTGGGAGAAGGGATACGGCGACATGGCCATGATCCCGGACCTCGCCACCATGCGGCTCGTGCCCTGGCTGCCAGGAACTGCCCTCGTGATGGCCGATTTGACCTGGCTCGACGAGACGCCCGTGCGGCCGTCGCCGCGGGAGATCCTCAAGGCACAGATCGCCCGGCTCGACGAACTCGGGCTCGTCGCCCAGATCGGTACTGAGCTCGAGTTCATCGTCTTCGACGACAGCTACCGCGACGCCTGGAAGAAGGGGTATGCGGGGTTGACCGCCTCGAGCGACTACAACATCGACTACGCGATCCTCGCCTCGACCCGGATGGAGCCGCTGCTGCGCGACATCCGGGTGGGGATGGAGGGTGCCGGCCTCTACTGCGAGGGTGTCAAGGGGGAGTGCAACCTCGGCCAGCAGGAGATCGCCTTCCGCTACGACGAGGCCCTGGCCACCTGCGACAACCACTCGATCTACAAGAACGGGGCGAAGGAGATCGCCGACCAGCATGACAAGTCGATCACGTTCATGGCGAAGTTCGACGCGCGTGAGGGAAACAGCTGCCACATCCACATCAGCCTGCGCGGTACCGACGGCAGCGCGGTCTTCGCCGATGAGGATGCCGAGTACGGGATGTCGAAGCGGTTCCGGCACTTCCTCGCCGGCCAGCTGACAGCCATGCGCGAACTCACGCTGTTCTTCGCGCCCAACATCAACTCGTACAAGCGGTTCGTCGAGGGCTCCTTCGCCCCCACAGCCGTCGCCTGGGGCCTCGACAACCGCACCTGCTCGCTGCGCGTTGTCGGGCGCGGGCACAGCATGCGCGTGGAGAACCGGGTTCCGGGCGGCGACGTCAACCAGTACCTCGCGGTCGCCGCCCTTATCGCGGGCGGCCTCTACGGCATGGAAAACGAGCTCGAGCTCGAGCCGCTGCTCCAGGGCAACGCCTACGGCAGCGCCGCGCCCCGCGTGCCGGCGAACCTGCGTGAGGCGGCCGAGCTCTTCGGCGGCTCGGCGATCGCCCGCGCGGCTTTCGGCGACGACGTCGTCGAGCACTACCTCAACAACGCGGGCGTCGAGGTCGCCGCGTACGATGCAGCCGTCACCGATTGGGAGAGAGTCCGTGGCTTCGAACGGCTCTGAGGTGCCGCGCTCCACCGCGCCCGTCATCGGCATCACGACCTACCTGGAACCTGCCCAGATGGGCGTCTGGGATGTGCGCGCCGCCGTGCTGCCCGAGGTGTACCTCGATTCGGTAATCGCGGCGGGAGGCATCGCGGTGCTCCTGCCGCCGCAACCGGTCAGCGACGAGATCGTCGACCGGGTGCTCGACTCGCTCGACGGCCTCGTGCTGAGCGGGGGAGCCGACATCGCCCCCGGCCTCTACGGCCAAAAGCCGCACGAGGCGACCGCGCCGCCCCGGGTCGACAGGGATGCGTGGGAGCGGGCGCTCATCGTGAGGGCGATCGCGCGGCGGATGCCGTTCCTCGGCATCTGCCGGGGTGCCCAGATGCTCAACGTCGCGCTCGGCGGCACGCTGCACCAGCACCTGCCCGAGATCGTCGGCAGCACGAAATACCAACCGGCCCCCGCCCAGTTCGGACCGGTCGACATCGAGGTGACCGCGAACAGCCGCCTCGCCGAGGTGCTCGGGCAGACCGCGTCGAACCTCAACGTGCTCTGCTACCACCATCAGGGGATCGACCGGGTGGCCGACGGCCTCACTGTGACGGCGGTCTCCGACGACGGCGTGATCGAAGCCGTGGAACTTGCGGCGGTGCCATTCGGTATCGCCGTGCAATGGCATCCGGAGCAGGATGCCGCCGACCGACGACTCTTCGAAGGACTGGTGAGGGCAGCACGATGACCACCACGACACTCATTAATCCGGCCGACGAGACCGTGATCGGCACGATCGAGCACTCAACGCTCGAGCAGGTCGACGAGGCGATCGTGCGGGCGACACTCGCCCAGATCGGCTGGGCCGCACTCGCGCCCGCAGATCGCGCGGCCGCGCTGCGCCGGTTCGCGCTCGCCGTCGACGGCGCGATCGATGACCTCGCGGCCCTCGAGGTGACGAACTCGGGGCATCCGATCGGGCAGGCGCGCTGGGAGGCCGGCCACGTGCGCGACGTGCTGAACTACTACGCCGCCGCCCCCGAGCGCATGCTCGGCCAGCAGATCCCCGTCGCCGGCGGCATCAACGTCACCTTCCTCGAGCCGATCGGGGTCGTCGGCATCATCGTGCCGTGGAACTTCCCGATGACGATCGCGAGCTGGGGGTTCGCGCCCGCGCTCGCAGCGGGCAACGCCGTCGTACTGAAGCCCGCGGAATGGACCCCGCTCACTGCGATCCGGCTCGGCGAGCTCGCCCTCGAGGCGGGGCTGCCAGTCGGACTGTTCCAGGTGTTGCCGGGCAGGGGATCGGTCGTCGGCGAGCGGTTCGTCACGCACCCACGGGTCGGCAAGATCGTGTTCACCGGCTCGACCGAGGTCGGCAAGCGCGTGATGGCCGGATGCTCGGAGCAGGTCAAGGCCGTCACGCTCGAGCTCGGCGGCAAGAGTGCCAACGTGGTGTTCGCCGACTCCGACCTCGAGAAAGCCGCGGCGACCGCCCCCTACTCCGTATTCGAGAACGCCGGCCAGGACTGCTGCGCCCGCAGCCGGATCCTGGTGCAGCGCAGCGTGTTCGACCGGTTCCTCGAGCTGCTCGAACCCGCGGTGAAGGCCGTGAAGGTGGGCCAGCCCGGCGACGCCGACACGGAGATGGGACCGCTCGTCTCGCGCACCCACTTCGAATCGGTCGCGGCCTACGTTCCTGACGACGAGAGAGTGGCCTTCCGCGGCAGCGCGCCAGCCGGCCCCGGATTCTGGTTCCCGCCGACTGTTCTGTTGCCGGCATCCGCCACCGACCGTACGGTCACCGACGAGATCTTCGGCCCCGTCGTCACGGTTCAGGCCTTCGACGACGAGGCCGATGCGATCAGGATGGCCAACGCGAGCCAGTACGGCCTCTCCGGCTCGGTCTGGACCCGCGATCTCGGCCGCGCCCTGCGCGTCTCGCGCGGCATCGCGACCGGCAACCTCTCGGTGAACTCCAACTCCTCGGTGCGCTACTCGACCCCGTTCGGCGGGTTCAAGCAGAGCGGACTCGGGCGCGAGCTCGGGCCGGATGCCGCAGAGGCGTTCACCGAGACCAAGAACGTCTTCATCTCGACCGTCGATTGAATCAGGAGCAGCCATGCCAGTCACACCCCTCGACCTCACCCAGCGCCTCGCCGGCCGGGTCGCCGTCATCACCGGCGGCGCGAGCGGCATCGGCCTCGCGACGGCGCGTCGCCTCGCGGCCGAAGGAGCCAGGATCGTCATTGGCGACCTCGATGTCGCGACGGGCAGCGCGGCGGCGAAGGAGGTCGGCGGCATCTTCGTGCAGGTCGACGTGACCGACGAGGCCCAGGTCGACAGCCTGTTCGCCGCGGCCGACGAGGAGTACGGCTCGGTCGACATCGCCTTCAACAACGCCGGCATCTCGCCGCCCGACGATGACTCGATCGAGACCACCGAGCTGCCGGCCTGGCAGAAGGTGCAGGACGTCAACCTCAAGTCGGTATACCTGTGCTGCCG
>JAJAZI010000241.1 GCA_026785785.1 Microbacteriaceae bacterium | reverse complement strand
GCGAACAGGCCGAGACCGACCGTGTGCCGGTCGTGCGCGACATCCCGCTCACCCGCGCCCTGCACGCCTCGTGCGAGCTGGGGCAGGAGATCCCCTTCGAGCTCTATTCGGCGGTCGCGCGGGTGCTCGCCTTCGTCATGGCGCTGAGAACGCGCGGCACCGCCGCTGGCGTGCACACCATGGCCACCGACTCGACCGTCCCCGGAGGAAACTGACGTGCTGAAGACGATAACGAAGCTCGCCGTGCCCGTCTCGGTCGTCGGCATCATCATGCTGCTCGTGGTGCCGATCCCCGTCTGGCTGCTCGACATTCTCATCATCATCAACATCCTCTTTGCGCTCGTCGTTCTGCTGACGAGCATGTTCGTGAAGAAGCCGCTCGACTTCTCGGTCTTCCCCTCGCTGCTGCTCGTCGCGACGCTCTTCCGGCTGGGCCTGAACGTGGCCTCGACGCGCCTCGTGCTCGGCGACGGCTACGCGGGGCAGGTGATCGCGGCATTTGGTGAGGTCGCGGTCGGCGGCTCGCTCGTGATCGGCGCCGTCGTCTTCCTCATCCTCGTGGTCATCCAGTTCGTCGTCGTGACGAAGGGAGCCGAGCGCGTCGCGGAGGTCGGCGCCCGCTTCACCCTCGACGCGATGCCCGGCAAGCAGATGGCCATCGACGCCGACCTCAATGCGGGTCTCATCACCGACGTTCAGGCGCGCGAACGCCGCGCGGAGGTCTCGGCCGAGGCTGACTTCTACGGGGCGATGGATGGCGCCTCGAAGTTCGTGAAGGGCGATGCGATCGCCGGAATCGTGATCGTCATCATCAACATCGTCGGCGGCATTGCGATCGGCATGCTGCAGCGGGGGATGCCGCTCGACGAAGCGGTGAGCACCTACACGCTCCTCACGATCGGCGACGGCCTCGTCACCCAGATCCCCGCGCTGCTCATGGCGGTCTCGACGGGAATGATCGTCACGCGCTCGAACGTCGACTCGGACATGGGCTCGACTGCGTCGTCACAGCTGACCCAATCGCGAACGGCCCTCATGATCGCCGGCTGCGCCGCGATCTTCATGGCGCTGATCCCCGGGATGCCGAAGATCCAGTTCGTCGTCGTGGGGGCGCTGCTGATTCTTGCCTCCCAGCGAATCAAGGCGGCGGAGGCATCGCGGGAGGCGAGCGATGCCGCAGCGAAGGCCGACGTCCCTGGCCCGCAGACCGAGACGACGGAGCAGCTCATCGAGCAAATGCGCGTGCACGCCCTCGAGATCCTGCTCGCGCCCGACCTCGTCGACCTCGTTTCCGGAGCATCCGACGACCTCCTCGGACGGGTGCGCTCGCTGCGCCGCAAGGTCGCGATGGAGCTCGGCATCGTCGTCCCGCCCGTGCGCACCCGCGACAGCATCGACCTGCCGACATCGACCTATGCGATCCGCATCGGCGGTGTCGAGGTCGGCCGCGGCATCGCGCCAGCAGGCAAGGTGCTGGCGCTCGGCGACGCGCTCGATGCCCTCCCGGGAGTCGCGACGATCGAGCCCGTCTTCGGCCTCGCAGGCAAATGGACGCCGAGCGAGATGCGGCACAGCGCCGAGATGGCCGGCGCGACCGTGATCGACAGGGTCTCGGTCGTCGTCACCCACCTGTCGTCGGTCATCACGGCTAACGCGGGCAGGCTGCTCACGAGGGAAGACGTGCGAGTTCTCACCGAGGGGGTCAAGCAGGTGAACCCCGCCGCCGTCGACGAGCTCGTACCGGGGCTGCTCTCGCTCGCTGAGGTGCAGCGTGTGCTGCAGGCACTGCTCGCCGAGCAGGTCGCCATTAACGACCTCCCCCGCATCTACGAGGCCCTCGCCCTGCGGGCGAAGGTGTCGAACGACCCGGAGGGACTCGTCGAGGCGGCCCGCCTCAGCCTGGGGCCTGCGATCGCGCAGCGCTACCTCGACGGGCCGGTGCTCCGCGTGATCATGATCGACCCCGCGCTCGAGCAGTCGATGCTCGAGGCGATGCGGCCGTCGGAACTCGGCACCCAGATTCTGTTCGACCAGTCACGCATCGAACAGCTCATGAGCTCGCTCAGCCAGACCATGCAGGCCGTGGAGGCGAGCGGGCGCTCGGCGGTTCTCGTGTGCGCGCCGGCCGTTCGCCCCGCCATACGCCGGTTGCTCTCGCCGCAGCCCGGCGGGGTGCCCGTGCTCTCCTACCAGGAGGTCACCGCGGCGAACATGGACATCGAGACCGTGGGGGTGATCCGTGCCGCGGCGACAATTGCACCTTGAGGGCTCGAGTCTCGAGGAGCTCGGGGCCAGGGTCAGGGCGGAGTGCGGGCCGTACGCCGAGATTGTCGCGGCCGAGAAGGTCACGGTCGGCGGCATCCGCGGGTTCCTCGCGCGGCACCACTTCGAGGTGACCGTGTCGATCCCGGATGCCCCGCGCGACGGCCTCCACGTGCTCGACCTGCCCGCGAGGGTGGGCATCGCCGCGCTTCTCGACGACGCCGATCGGCAGGAGGCGCTCGTCCACGTGGAGCGGATGCCCGTCGCCGCTGAAACCGTGTCGACGAACTCCGCGCTGTTCGACGAACTGATGGGCTCCCTCGACTTCAGTGGACCTCCGCCGTCGCGCGGCCCGGCGCCTCGGCTGCTGACCGGTGCCGGCGACCTCGTGCTGCTTATCGGGGTATGGCGCGATCCGTTGCGCGGCGCCCGCGCGATGGCGGCACCCGCCGGTGCGGCCGTCTCGGTGGCCGGGGGTGTGCTGGCGCCGGGAGCGTCGAGGATCGAGGATCGCCGCGGGGCGACCGAGGCGCGCGCGGTCGGTGTGCGGAGGGAGCACGGGACTCTGGTCGCGCTCGGCCTGGGTCCGGCACAGGATGCCACGATCGCCACCGCTGATCTCGTGCGGGCGATCGGCGCTGACCAGGTCTGGGCCGTCGTCGATGCGAGCCGCAAGACGGAGGACACCGCCGCGTGGGTGCAGGCGATGGCCGAGATCGTGCCGCTCGACGCGCTCGCCGTGCTCGGCCGCCACCAGACCCTGACCCCCGAGTCGACCGAGACCCTCGGCCTGCCCGTGGGCTGGGTCGACGGCGCTTCGGTAGGCTGAGTCCATGCTGGTTCTCACGCGCAAACCCGGGGAAAGCGTGCTGATCGGCGACGACATCACGATCACGATCCTCGAGACCCGCGGCGACGGCGTGCGCATCGGCATCGACGCGCCGCGCGGTGTTCGCATCCAGCGCGACGAGATCGTGCGCGCCCTCACCGAGGCGAACGTCGCGGCCGCCACGGCGGCCGACGACGGCCACACGCGCATCCTGGCTGCGCTCGGCCTGTCGCCCGTCGCTGCACCCTCGGCCGTACCTCCGGAAGCTGCCGTCGCACCGGCAGCGATCGACCCGGCCGCCGACGCGTAGGCCTGAGCTTGCGCACGGACGCCTCTGTGATCGTCTCGGCGTCGCCGCGCTCAGCGCGGGTAGCCATCCGGCTCTCCCGGGTGCTCCGTCGCGGGGGTGCCCAATGCAACGAGGTGTGACCGCTCCGAGAAGATCGCGAGGGAGCAGGCGCTGTGCGGCGGACTCGCCAGCGGTGTCACGGAGGCGTTAGCGACGTTGTGAGAACTTGCCCAAGTGGCGCCCGCGCGCGTACTCGTCGGGATGCCGGCGCTCGACGCCCCACGAGGTGAGAGGGTCGAGGAATCCGAGTTGCCGGTCGCGTAGCCGCTCACCGACCCTCGCGGTCATCCCGACGCCGGCCTGCTCCCGCGCGATCGCGATCTGTTCGACCCTGGCCCGCTCCGCGGCGCTCGCCGCGACCTTGCCCGCGCTTTCGCCGTGGCGCGCGAGCCGCAGCTCCCGGACACCTGGCTGGTCGGTGGGGCCGTCGGGGCTCATCCGCCCGCGAGAACCGCGCCCTCGTTGAGCGGCTCCGGAACGAGCCTGAGCCCCGCCGTCGTGTTCGCGGACTGCATCAGGTAGTCGATCCAGGTCTTGTTGAGGCCGGACGGCTGGCCCTCGTCGTGCTTGAACTGCAGCGGGATTGCGGGGTGGATCCACACCGTCGAGCGTGCCCCGGACTCGTCCTCCCAGGTGAACGCGAAGCTCTCGTTGCGTCGGAGCTTCGCGAGAATCACGGCCTTGAGGTGCGCCATCGCGCG
>JAJAZI010000240.1 GCA_026785785.1 Microbacteriaceae bacterium | reverse complement strand
GAGTACAAGGCCTTCGCCCTCGCGCTCAAGGAGGGCGGCGCCACCTCCGGCGTCTCGCTCCCGCCGGGCGGATTCGACTCGTGGCAGTATGTCGCCCCTCTCGCCTGGCAGGCTGGCGGCGACATCCTCAACGAGGATGGCACCGAGTTCACGTTCGACACCCCCGAGTGGGCCGAGGCGTTCGAGTTCTACAAGAGCTTCTTCGACGAGGGAGCCTCCGAGGCCGTTCGCCTCGAGGGCGGCGAGATCGAGCAGAAGTTCATCGACGGATCGGTCGGCTCGTTCTTCAGCGGCCCGTTCCATGTCGGACTGCTCCGCGAGCAGGGCGGCGAGGAGTTCGCCGACAAGTTCGCCGTTGCCCAGGTTCCCGGAGCCGACACCCGCACGAGCTTCACCGGCGGTGGCAACCTCGCCGTCTTCGGTGACAGCGAGAACCGTGACGCGTCGTGGAAGTTCGTGCGCTGGCTCAGCCAGCCCGAGACGCAGCTCGCCTGGTACGACATCTCGACCGACCTCCCGTCGGTGCAGGCCGCGTTCGAGGATCCGATCTTCGCCGACGACCCGTACCTGAGCGTCTTCGCCGAGCAGCTCGCCGATTCGAAGGCGCCGCCCGCGATCCCGACCTGGGCGCAGGTGTCCGCGGTCATCGATCAGGAACTCGAGAAGGTCACGCGTGGCGACCAGACCGTCGACGCCGCACTCAAGGCAATCCAGCAGCAGGCGGAGACGATCGGCACCGGAAACTGATCATGGCCGTCCTTGCGCCAACGACCGGGCGGGCGCCCCAACAGCGCCCGCCCGCGCCCGCGCCGGCGGCGACTCGGCGCTCGCCCGGTCGGCGCAAGATGACCTGGATCGCGTGGGGCTTCGCCGCCCCGTTCATGATCCTGTTCGTCGTCTTCATGGCTGGCCCGATCGTCGCATCCTTCGCGATGAGCTTCACCGACCTCACGACTCGTGACCTTCGCTCGCCGTTCAACGTGAACTTCATCGGACTCGAGAACTACCTCAACCTCTTCCAGGATCCGCGGTTCCTCAAGGCGCTCGCGAACACCGCGGTCTTTGTGGTCGTCGGCGTCCCGCTCACGATCGTGCTCGCCCTGCTCGTTGCTGTCGCGCTCAACAACGGGATCAACAAGTTCCGCACGGTATTCCGGGTGGGCTACTACGCGCCCGTTGTCACGAGCATCGTGGCGATCGCGATCGTCTGGAAGTTCATCCTCCAGCCGGACGGGCTGCTCAACGGGTTTCTCTCGATCTTCGGTATCTCCGGGCCCAACTGGCTCGAAGACACGACCTTCGCGCTGCCATCGCTCATCGCCATGGCGGTCTGGCGCAACATCGGAACCCTCATGGTGATCTTCCTCGCCGGGCTCCAGGGCGTGCCGCAGGAGCAGCTCGAGGCGGCCATGATGGACGGCGCCGGTCCGGTCAAGCGATTCCTCAACGTCGTCGTGCCCGCCCTGCGGCCGACCCTGCTGTTCGCCGCGGTCATCACCGGCATCGGCTTCCTGCAGTTTTTCGAGGAGCCCTTCGTGATGACCAGGGGCGGGCCGCTCGATGCGACCCTGTCCACCGCGATGTACACGTTCAACCAGTTCGGGTTCGGCAACTACTCTTACGCCTCCGCGGCCAGCTACGTGCTGTTCCTCGGCATCGTGGTTCTCTCGCTCGTGCAGTTCCGATTCCTCCGGCAGAAGGATTGACCATGCGACGCAAACCGAGATGGTGGCTCTACATCGTGCTCGTCACGGGGTTCGTCGCGATGATCTTCCCGTTCATCTGGATGCTGCTCGGCTCGTTCAAGACGAACGCCGAGATTCGCAGCGCCCCGCTCAACTTCTTCCCGGAGAACCCGACGATCGAGAACTACGTCCAACTGTTCGGGCGGCTCGATTTCACGACCTACTTCACCAACAGCGTCGTCGTCGCGGTCTTCGTGACGCTCGGCAACATCGCGTTCTCGTCGATGCTCGGGTACGCGCTGGCCAAGCTCGAGTTCGCCGGCAAGAAGCTGCTTTTCGGGCTCGTGCTCGGCACGCTCATGGTGCCGGGAGTCGTCACGTTCGTACCACTGTTCGTGCTCACCTCGAACCTCGGCCTCGTGAACTCGTACCCAGGGCTCATCCTGCCGTTTCTTATCACGCCGCTGGGGGTGTTCCTCATGCGGCAGTTCATCCTGAGCCTTCCTGACGACATCATCGAGGCCGCCAGGATCGACGGGGCGAGCGAGTGGCGGATCTTCCTCCGGGTGATCATGCCGCTGTGCGGACCGGCCGTGGCGACCCTCGCGATCCTGACCTTCCTTGGCAGCTGGAACAACTTCCTCTGGCCGCTCGTCGTCGCGACGAGCGAGGACAAATACACCCTCCCGGTGGCGCTCGCGCTCTACTCCGTCGGGCAGAACGCCTCGCAGTACGGCCTCATGATGGCGGGAGCCGTCGTGGTCGTCGTGCCCGTGCTCGCGATCTTCATAGCACTGCAGCGCTACTTCGTTCAGGGCATCGCCTTGACCGGAATCAAATAGGTAAGGAACGCAATGACATTTCCCAAGGGATTCCTGTGGGGCGCAGCCACCGCGCCACACCAGGTCGAGGGCAACAACACGTCCAGCGATTGGTGGCTGCGCGAGCACGGGCAGCTGCCGAGCCCACATCCGGTCGAGTCGCCCAGCGGCGACGCCGCGGACAGCTACCACCGCTACCCGGAGGACATGCGCCTGCTCGCCGACGCGGGGCTCACGAGCTACCGGTTCGGGATCGAGTGGGCCAGGATCGAGCCGGAGGAGGGCTTCGTGTCCCGGGCCCAGCTCGACCACTACCGCCGGATGATCGACACGGCCCTCGGCTTCGGGCTCACCCCCATGGTCACGCTGCACCACTTCACCAACCCGGCGTGGCTCGCCAGGGACGGCGACTGGCGCAACCCCGCGGTCGTCGACCGGTTCGCGCGCTTCGTGGAGACGGCGCTGCCGATCCTTTCGGACGTCGATCTCATCTGCACGATCAACGAGCCGAACATGGTCGCAATCATGGCGAACTCGAGCGAGGCGTTCCCGCACCTCGGTCTCCCGGCCGGCGACCCCGTCGTCACCGAGAACCTCGTCGCGGGCCACAAGCG
>JAJAZI010000239.1 GCA_026785785.1 Microbacteriaceae bacterium | reverse complement strand
TCGTCGAACGTGTTTACCATCGCGTGGGCGGCCCGCTCGAGGTAGTCCCACAGCATCGCGTCGTCAAGCGGCGCGAGGTCGAGGCTGTCGACCGCGACTCGCATGTGGGCGAGCCACCGGTCGCGCGCCTCCGGATTCACCCGGAACGGCTGGTGCCGCATGCGCAGGCGCGGGTGGCCGCGCTGCTCGCTGTAGGTACCCGGCCCGCCCCAGTACTGCTCGAGGAATCCCGTGAGGCGCTGGATGGCCCCCTCAAGGTCGGATGCTGGGTACATCGGCCACAGCTTCGGATCCTCGCGCACGCCAGCGTAGAATGCGCGCACGAGCTTCTCGAAGGTTGCGCGCCCGCCGACGTGGGCGTAAAAGCTCTCGCCGACCGCGGCGCCGTGCTCGGCTCCCCGCAGGGTCACCGGGAGGGCGCCGACCACCGAGGTCGCGCCCTCAGAGGCGGCACTGTCTGAGGGTCCGGCTGGGGTGATGTCGATCACGTGGCTTTCCGATCCTTGGGTACGGTCTTGACCGGGGCGGTGCCGCTGGCCACTGCATCGCCGACCGGCTGCGAGGTCTCCCTCTGGCCGTCGAACACGACGCGGTTGAGCGCGGGAAGGTTCACTCCCGTGTCGTCGAGCGCCTTCTTCAGCCGGAAGCGCAGCTCCCGCGCGACATCCCACTGGTCGGCCGTGCGCGTCTTCATCACGAGCCGGATCACGAGCGCCTCGGCCGAGATCGACTCGAGGCCCCAGATCTCGGGCTTCTCGATGATCTTGCGGCGCCACTGCGGGCTGTTCGCCATCTCGTGGGCTGTGGCGAGCAGGGTGGCCTGCACCGCCTCGACATCCGAATGGTACGGGGCGGGCAGGTCGATGATGACCCGCGCCCAACCCTGCGACTTGTTGCCGACGCGAAGGATCTCGCCGTTGCGCACGAACCAGAGCGTGCCATCGATGTCGCGTACCTGGGTGACCCGGATGCCGACGTTTTCGACGATGCCGGTGGCCTCGCCGAGGTCGACGACGTCTCCGACACCCAGCTGGTCCTCGGCGACCATGAACAGGCCGTTGAGTACGTCCTTGACGATGTTCTGAGCGCCAAAGCCCAGGCCGGCGCCGAGGGCTGCGGTGATGAGGGCGAATGAGCCGATGATGTTGGTGTTGATCGCGGTCACGATGAGCAGCAGCGCCACGATCACGATGACGACGCTGACGACGTTGTTGAGAACGGAGCCGAGGGTTCTAGTGCGTTGCACGACTCGCACGGCGGCGAGCGGAGACGCGATGATCGACTGGGTGTCGTCGACGTTCTGTCTCTTCTTCACACCGGAGACGACACGGTTCACGACCCGGCGGATAACGAAGTGCAGCGCGATGCGGAGGATGATCGCACCGGAGATGATTCCGAGAATCTGGAAGAGCCAGTCGAACTCGAGCACGAACGAGCCCAGCGACGCGCGAACGGCATCCCAGTCGAACGGGGTCGGGTCAGGAGCGGGAGCAGTCATATCCGCCCAGTCTATTCGCGCACCCTCTACCGATGCCGAGGGCACGCGTGAGGGGTGGGGTTAGGCATCTCGACGCTTCATCAGCACGGCGGCGACCAGCAGCAGCGCGGCGTCCCAGGCGAGCAGCACGAGGAAGCCCTGCCACGGCGCGAGAAATCCGCTCGAGGCGGCCTCTCCCGCGGTGGAGGCGAACATTCTGGCGCCGGCCGCGTCGGGGAGGAAGGAGGCGGCGCTCTGGATCCACTCCGCCTGCGTGATCGCGGAGAGGATAATTGCCACCGTCGGAAGCACCAGGATGACACCGAGAGCGGATGCGATGGCGCCGGCGCTATGACGCACGATGGCGCCGAGTGCCAGCGCGAAGACACCGACCAGCGCGAGGTATCCCGCGCCGCCGACGAGGGCGAGCAGGTAGGCGGGCTTGGTGAAGTTGGGCGTGACGCCGATGCCCGGCAGAATCGGCGCGGTGACCAGTGCGGTGCCGAAAATCGTGACGAGCCCGACCACGAAGGTTGTCGTGCCGAACACGACGACCTTGCCGAACAGGGCGGGCAGGCGCGTCGGCACCGCGGCGAAGGTGGAGCGGATCATTCCGGTGCCATACTCGCCGGTGATGACGAGGGTGCCGAGCACGACGCTCGCCAGCGCGGTGAACCCCAGCGCGAGGGTGGCCACCTGCACCGCGGTGGACCCTTGAATGGCATCCGGAACCCCGCCAGCGGTCGCCGCGGGGGAGGTCAGCGCGATGAGCACGCCAAAGCCGATCCCGACGACGACGATCAGGGCGTAGCACCAGATGGTCGAGCGCAGGCTGACGAGCTTGATCCACTCGGATCTCAGGATACCGCCGAAAGTGAGCACGGGGAGCCGGTCGGCCCCGTCTGCCGAGACGGAGTGTTGTGCGGTGGTCGTGCTCATCGGAACGCTCCTTCGGACGCGGGCGCGGTTCCGCCGGCGTGGTACTCGACCTCGTCCTGGGTGAGGGACATGTAGGCCTGCTCGAGGGATCCCGCTACCGGGGTGAGCTCATGCAGTGCGATGCCCGCGGATGCCGCGAGTTCGCCGATTCGGGCGGCGTCGAGACCGCTCACCTGAAACACGTCGGGCTCGATCGTGCTCGAGCTGGCATGCACTTGGACCTGGGTGCCGAGCTCTGTGCTGGCGAGCAGTTCGGCCAGGCGTGCGGGGTGAGGGGTGCGCACCCGCACGAGGGTTCCGCCGGAGAGAGCGACGATGTCGGCGACCGGGGCGTCGGCAATGACCCGGCCACGGCCGAGCACGATTATGTGGTCGGCGGTCAGGGCCATCTCGCTCATCAGGTGCGATGAGAGGAAGATGGTGCGGCCCTCGCTCGCGAGCTGCCGCGCGAGGCTGCGCACCCACATCACGCCCTCGGGGTCGAGTCCGTTCACGGGCTCGTCGAGCACGAGGGTTGCAGGGTCGCCGAGCAGCGCGGCGGCGATGCCGAGGCGCTGGCCCATGCCGAGCGAGAAGCCGCCAACGCGCTTGCGCGCGACCGAGTCGAGCCCGGTCAGGCCGATCACCTCGTCCACGCGCTTGCGACCGATACCGTGAGTCGCGCCGACTGCGAGAAGGTGATTCACGGCACTGCGGCCGGTGTGGATCGCCTTCGCATCAAGAAGTACTCCGACCTCGCGCAGCGGTGCACGATGGGCGGTGTACGGCTTGCCGTTCACCGTGACCGATCCGGAGGTGGCCCTGTCTAGGCCTACGATGAGGCGCATCGTCGTCGACTTTCCCGCGCCGTTCGGCCCGAGGAAGCCGGTGACCATGCCGGGGCGCACCGTGAAGCTGACGGCGTCGACCGCCTTCTTGCGTCCGTAGTATTTGCTGAGCTCGCGCGCTTCAATCATGAAATTATCCTCATTTCATCAGCCTAGGGGACAGCGTGTGAGCCGCGGACCAGCCCTATTCGGCGTCCTTCGCCTGCACCATGAGGGCGCGTTCGACACCCGCGAGATTCTCAATCACGAGGCGGCGAAGCGCGGGCGTGTCGGGATTCGCGGTGAGCCAGCTCGTCGTTGCGTCGCGCAGGGCGGCGTCGGCGAGGCCGGCGGGGTACAGCCCGACGATGAGGTTCTCGGCGATCGAGTGCGAGCGCGACTCCCAGATGCCGCGGATGCTGTCGAAGTAGCGCGCGACGACTGGCTGGAGCGACGACGGGTCATTCGTGTGCTGGAAACCGACCGTGGTCTGGCGGACAATCGCGTTCGGCAGCTCGTCGCTGTCGACGAGGGAGGAGAACGCCGCGAGCTTGCCCTCGGCGGTCGGGATCGCGGCGGTCACGCGTGCAGCCGCCTGCTGCCCATTGGCGGTGTTGTCCTTCGCCAGCGCCAGACCGATCTCCTCGGGGCCAGCGGCGCCGTTGAGCACGAGCCCGTCGAGCAGCTCCCAGCCGAGGTCGGTGTCGACCTCGAGCCCATCGAGCGGCGCGGTGCCGTCGAGGAGGCCGCGCAGGGCCGCGACATGCTCAGCCGTGTTGGCCAGGTTCGCGAAGAACTTGACGAACTGGAATTGCGAGTCGGATCCAGCATCCGCCGCCCTGGCCAGCGCGAGCAGCTCGTCGGCCACGCTCTTCAGCGTCTCGGTTCTCGTCGCGGGGTCGACGTAGATGCGCACCACCGTGAGGAGCTGGGTGAGCGTCGTGCGGATGGTGGTCGACTCCGACTCGGTCGCGATGTTGCCGAGCACGAGGCGCACGTAGTTGTTGGCCTTCGTCTCGCCGTCGCGGGTGGAGTCCCACACCGACCCCCACACGATTGCCCGCGCAAGCGGGTTTTCGATCGCGGACAAGTGGTCGATCGCGGTCGCGAGCGACTTCTCGTCGAGGCGCACCTTGGCGTAGGCGAGGTCATCGTCGTTGACGAGAACGAGCCCCGGGCGTTCGCGGCCGACGAAGCCCGGCACCTCGGTGCGCTCGCCGTCGACATCGATCTCGAGCCGGTCGTCGCGCACGAGTTTGCCGCCGGCGAGGTCGTAGAAGCCGATGGCGAGGCGGTGCGGGCGGATCGTCGGGTAGTCCGGCGCCGCGGTCTGAAGGATAGCGAACGAGGTGATCTTGCCCGCAGCATCCGTCTCGATCTCGGGGCGCAGCGTGTTGACGCCGGCCGTCTCGAGCCACAGCTTCGACCACTCGGTCAGCTCGCGGCCGCTGGTCGCCTCGAGCTCGGTGAACAGGTCGCCGAGTTCGGTGTTGCCGTAGGCGTGCTTCTTGAAGTACGCCGCCACGCCAGCGTAGAAGGCGTCGATGCCGACCCAGGCGACGAGCTGCTTGAGTACGGAGCCGCCCTTCGCGTAGGTGATGCCGTCGAAGTTGACCTGCACATCTTCGAGGTCGTTGATCGTCGCGAACACCGGATGCGTGGAGGGCAGCTGGTCCTGCTTGTAGGCCCAGCTCTTCTCCATCGCCTGGAAGGTGGTCCAAGCCTCGGTCCACTCGGTCGCCTCGGCAGTGGCGATCGTGGAGGCCCACTCGGCGAAGGACTCGTTGAGCCAGAGGTCGTTCCACCACTTCATGGTGACGAGGTCGCCGAACCACATGTGGGCGAGTTCGTGCAGGATCGTGACGACCCGGCGCTCGCGAACGGCGTCGGTCACCTTGCCGCGGAACACGTAGGTTTCGGTGAAGGTCACCGCGCCGGCGTTCTCCATCGCGCCGGCATTGAACTCCGGCACGAACAACTGGTCGTACTTCTCGAACGGGTACGCGTAGTCGAACTTGTCCTCGAAGTACGCGAAGCCTTCGCGGGTCTTGGCGAAGATGTAGTCGGCGTCGAGGTACTGGCTGAGCGACTTGCGGGCGAAGATACCGAGCGGGATAAGCCTGCCGTCGCTCGAAGTGAGCGTCGACCGGGTCTCCTGGTAGGGGCCGGCGACGATGGCGGTGACGTAGCTGGAGAGCACCGGGGTGGGGTCGAACCGCCACGTCGCACTCGTCGTGCCCTCAATGGGC
>JAJAZI010000238.1 GCA_026785785.1 Microbacteriaceae bacterium | reverse complement strand
GGCTTCGGTTCCGGCGGACTGCCCTGCTGCGCTCACACTGCGTCCCCCATTGCCGGCAGTCGAGGCTCGGCCTTCTTCAGCTCCTAGTCTGTCGGTCCTGCTGAGTGAAAGACAGCTTTTCAGTGTGGCCAGTTGTGGGGGTAGTACTCTTCTGGCCTACCGTGAGGTGATGAGCACCGTGTTCGAGCCGATGGCGTGTGCGCTCGAGACCGATCGTCTGTCGCTCCGCCTGCGCGGCGCGGACGATGCGTCCTGGAACCTCGAACTGCTCAGCGGGCACGATGGCGGCACGACCGTCACCCTTCTCGAAGCGAGGCAACGACTCGTCGCGCAGCAGGTGACGGTGCGCGAGTCCGGCATCGGTTTCCTGACAATCCGGCGGAGGTCGGATGCCGAGCCGCTCGGCTATTGCGGGCTGCTCATCGGCCGCGGCAGCCTGGACGAACCCGAGATCGCGCACGAGCTGCTGGCGCGATTCCACGGCAACGGTTACGCGACAGAAGCTGCGCGAGCCGTTATGGATGCCGCGTTCGCCACCGGCCGGCAGCGGCTCTGGTCCACGGTGCGTTCGTGGAACACTCCGTCGTTCCGGGTTCTGGAGAAAATTGGCTTCCGCCGTGATCACAGGATCATCGACAGCGGTGGTGAGCTGGTCTACCTGATGGCGGATCGGCCTGCATGATCACCGTGGGCACGGTGGCGCGCGATACGGGCGTGGCTGCCACGCGCGAATGTGTAATGCCAGCGGAAGCGCAGGCTGCCCGCGGAAGCGCGCGGTGCCCGCGCGGGAGCCCTCTGCCGAGGTCGCGAGCGAGCTTCGCGGGTTGGGCGCGCTCGCGCGGGAGGTGGACCACACGCGTTCGCGCACTGCGCCCGCGGGGCAGGTTTCTCCGTGTCAGGGCCGGATAGTACCGGTCCTTCTGTAGGCGCAGGTGCTCGTGCCCATGGTTGAGGGTTCGGCCTGCGGACGGTGGACTGAGGTGCCACCGCCTACGCTCAACCCATGCTGACCACCGACCTAACCCGCCCGTACCCCGAACTGCACCACATGGCCGCGGACGGAAGTTGGCCATCAATCCAGCGCCACGGATTGCTCAGCACCGCGGCCCTCGTGGAGAAGTGGCAGGTGGTGGAGCCCGGCATCCGCTCGTCGCTGCTCGAGCAACGACGCGAGGAGTCGCGCGTGCTCAAGCATCCGATGCATGCCGCGGCGGTCATCCGGGACCAGAAGCCCATCCACGAGCCGTCACTCGGCGAAGCCCTGGATGGCATGACGGTCGGCCAATGGTATGAGGTTCTCAGCGCCAGGGTGTTCTTCTTCCTGCAGCGCGAGCGGCTCGAGGGCCTGCTCAACGCGCGCTCATACACGAAAGATTCGCACACGGTCATCACCATCGACACGGCGAATTTCGTTGCCGCGCACGAGCGCGAGATCGAGCTGTGCGCCATCAACTCAGGATTCGCCCAGCGCCACAGCAAGGCCCGACGGGGTCTCGAGACGTTTCAGTCGATCGGCGACTATCGACACCGCGCGCGGGAGGCGCGGCGCACCTGTGCGCCATGGGATGTGGCCGAGCTCTGTGTGCCCGGCGGCGTACGGGACATCGGCGACCACATCATCCGGGTCGAGTGGATGCGCGGGGACGAGATCCTGGAGCGGATCGTTTAGGGCTGCGGGTCCAGCGCGTCGTACTCCCGCAGCGAGCGCGTCACCCGCAGAATGACGGCCGCCGCCACCATGATGACCAGGCCACCCAGCAGCGGCGGAAACCACAGCAGGGCGGTGAGGCTCAGCACGCCGACGTAGAGGTCGCCGACCCGCGGGCCGCCCGTCACGACGACGGTGAAGATGCCCTGCAGCCGACCGCGCATCTCGTCCGGAACGGCCGCCTGCAGCATCGTGTTTCGAAAGATCATGCTCACGTTGTCGGTCGCCCCCGAGAGGGCGAGCAGCACGCTCCCCGCGAGGAGGGCGGGCAGGCTGGCATCCGCAATGTCCGGTCCGACGTCGTGCGGAACCAGCGCGGTCACGAGCAGCACGACGCCGAACAACAGGATGCTCGCCCCATACGCGGCAACCGCAACCGCCATTGCCATGCCCTGCCGCCTGATGCCGACGATCCTGCCCGAGAACACGCTGATCAGCAGTACCCCGACGGCGACCGCCGATGTGAGGATGCCCACGGTGACGGCGCCGCCGCCAATGAGCAGGGCCCCGACGGCGGGGAGCAGCACCCGCGGGTTGCCGAACGTCATCGCGAAAATGTCGATCAGGAAGGAGGCGCGGATATTCGGCGCCTCCTGGAGGAAGCGGATGCCGTCGACGATGGTTTCGAGGTTGGGCTTGCGCTTCTCGCCCTCGGGCCGGGTGCCGGGCAGGGTGTAGAGCCCGTAGAAGGCGGCGAGGAACAGCACCGCGTCGATCGTGTAGGTCCAGCTGACTCCGGCGTAGGCCACGAGCACGCCCGCGAGCGCCGGGCCCACAGTGAGCATGATGCCGCCGGCCATACCGCCGAGCGCTCCGGCGGCGGGCAGCAGTTCGCGGCGGATGAGCCGCGGCACGATTGCCTGCCGGGCCACATGGACCATGGTGGAGGCGACTGTGTTCACGGTGATCAGCGCGTAGAGCGGCCATAGCTGCGTCACGTCGAGCCACGACACTGCCGCGAGCATGAGCACCGAACCCCACGCCACCACGGCCGCAAGCAGGGCGACCTTGCGGCGGTCGAACGAGTCGGCGAGTGCGCCGCCGTAGAGGCCGGCGAGAATCATGGGCACGAGCGCGAAGGCGGCGACGAGTGACACCGCGAGGGTCGACTCGGTGATCTCGTAGATGTGCAGGCCGACAGCGACAATGGTGAGCTGGCTGCCGATGCCGGTGATCAGCCCGCCGATCCACATCCGCGCGAACGCGGGGCTTTCGCGCAGTGGCGCCAGATCGACGAAATGGGCGCGGACGCCCTGCGGGGCGGTGGCGCGTTCCGGGGCGGGGGGCAGCTGGTCAGTCACAACTCAACTGACGCTACACCGCTCATGGCCGGGCGCCCGCCGGTGCGGTAGCGTCGGAGCATGCGCCCCCTATTGGCACGGCTGGTCATTCTGGCCACGGTCCTGTTCGTGGCGCTCGCCGTCTCCCCGACCGGCTCGCCGACTCTCGTGATCGCCGGCATCGCCGCGGTTCTCGTCGTCGCCGCCATCGCGGTGCGGGCCGCGGCCGTCGTCGTCGGCGCTCGCCGGCTGACGATCGGTTCCAGGTCGCGGGAACACAAAAGCGGGCTGGTGGAGACTCCGGAGCCGAAGCATCCGGCCACCGCCGGGCGCCCGCGCACTCGCGCGCCCTCCGCGCGGCCTCTGGCCGCGTAGTTCTCACCGCCTGAGGCGGATGCTGCGTGGCCGATCGGCCACCCCCTCCGCTTCGACCGTAAGGACTCCCCTCGTGGACCCATTCACCCTGCCCGTTCTCGCAGCCCTGCTGGCCGCGGCCTACTCAGCGGTCGAGGAGCTCGCCGCGTGTCTCGAGCCGATCGCCCCGGGAGCTGGCGCGGCGCTGGCCATCGTCGCGCTCACCCTTCTCGTGCGCCTCGCACTCGTTCCCGTCGGAATCTCGCAGGTCAAGGCCGAGGGCACGCGCCGCCGGCTCGCGCCGAGGCTGCGAGCGCTGCAACTGAAATACAAGAAGAATCCCGAGCTCCTGCAGCGCAAGACCATGGCGCTCTACAAGGAGGAGAATGCGTCGCCTCTGGCCGGCATACTTCCGACCCTCGCGCAGCTGCCCGTGATCTCGGTGATCTATACCCTGTTCATTCGCACCACCGTCGACGGTCACGCCAACGAGCTGCTCACCGAGACCCTGCTCGGGGTGCCGCTGGGCGCATCCTTTCTCGGGTCGATCGCCTGGCCGGGGGCGGTGGTGTTCCTCACACTGTTCGCCGTCATCGCCGCCGCATCGTGGGTGTCCCGGGTGATCGCCCTGCGCCTTCTGGTGGATGCCCCGACGCCCGCCACTCGCGCGCTGAGCTGGTTGCCGTTTCTCAGCGTGGGATTCGCGGCGTTCGTTCCCCTCGCCGCCGGCCTCTACCTCGCGACCACGATCGTGTGGACCCTCGCCGAGCGGGCGGTGCTGCGGCGGCGGTACTGGCGCTAGAGGAGGTCGTCCAACGCTCCTCTTGTCCACGCAGTGCGGCGATCGGCCGAGGCTCGCACGATCCGCTTCGCGCCGGAGCCGAGCAAATTGTCGAAGTTGCCAGGGAGCCCGTCGAAGTCGAACTTGTCGACGTGCTCCACGATGCGGTTGACCTCCGAGCAGCACGCCCCTGCCGCCCGCGCCCGCCTCCCCGTGTGCGACAGCGCTGCCGGGAAAGTGGTTGCCTGGATGGGTCAGCGTCACGCCCGAGAGGAGCTGCAGGTCACCCGACAATGTCGTGATCACCGGGTCCGACCGCCGCACCCCCGGCCCGCCACGCCCCACGGGTATGCTCTGACCACATGAGATCACGGTTCCCGCGCGGGGTGTTCGAGCTGGGCGACGAGCCCGATCCGCGCTTCAGCCTCGCCAACGAGCGCACCTTTCTGGCCTGGATTCGCACCTCGCTCGCGCTGCTGCTCGCCGGCGTCGCGCTGGAAGCGCTGGATGCCCCCATCCAGCCCGAGCTCCGCCTCGCCTCCGCGCTCATCTTCATCGCCCTGGGGCTGGTGTCGATCGTGCACGCCTGGTGGTCCTGGGCCGCGACCGAGCGATCGATGCGGGTAGCGCAGCCGCTGCCTGGCCTCGCCATCGGCGCTGTGATCACCAGCGGTGCGGCCATCGCAATCGTCGGCATCATCGTCGGGAGCCTGCTGGTGTGAGCGGGATGCGAATTTTCGAGTCGGGGCTGCAGCCGGAGCGCACGCTCCTCGCGTGGCGTCGCACCTGCCTCGTGCTCGGGCTGGGAGTCGCCGTCTCCATCCGGTTCGGCGCCATCGCTGACCCGCTGACGGCGCTGCTGATCGGGATGCCGGGACTCGCGCTCGTTGGCGCCGCCTATGCGCTCACCTCAATTCGCTACCACCGGGCCACTCGGGCCTTGATGAACGACCCAGCCGCCGCCATCAGCGAGGGCCGGTCCATCGCGGCGGTGACGCTGGTTGCAGTGCTGATCGGGCTTGCCGCGTTCGTATTCGTCGTGTCCCGGTCGGAGGTGGTGTCGAGATGGACCTCGACAGCGAGCTGATCAGCCGGCAGGGATGTCCCGCGTCAGGGCGACGAGCTTCGTCATGGTGTTCATGTTCCGCACTGTGACCGGGCCGAGCGATTTCGGCAGCGTGAGCTTCGAGCGACCCATGCCGCCTGGGTAATACACGTAGAGTTCCCGCTCGCCGGGCACCACCTGTTCGCCGCCGGGCGCACAGACTCCGTCGACGATCGCTGCAGGCACGGGCTCCTGCGCGAGCATGACCCCGACCTTCGCGCCCTCGGCGTCGGGGAACGGGTTCGCCGACACCGCGCGCTCGAGCTCGGCCGCGGTGCGGATGATGACCTGGGCGGGCGTGCCGAGCTCGTCGGTGAGCGCCATCTCGAGTGCCGTTCGCGCAGCATCCGCCGACCACGGTGACGAGAAGACGACGTTGCCGCTCTGGATGTAGGTGCGCACGTTCCCGAGCCCGAGCCCGGTGCAGAGTTCCGCGAGCCGTGCCATCGGCAGCGTGCCGGTGCCGCCGACGTTGACCGCGCGCAGCAGCGCGACGTAGGCGGTCATCAGCCCTTGACG
>JAJAZI010000237.1 GCA_026785785.1 Microbacteriaceae bacterium | reverse complement strand
GCACGCCTTGTCGATCGCGCCGGATCCCCCGTCGGTCGAGTCCGACCCGCCCCACCCGCGCGGCTCGATGATCGTGGCGCTAAGACCGACCAGTCGCGCCTCGATCGCCGCCGCCAGACCAACCGGTCCACCGCCGACGATGAGGACGTCGCAGTCGGGCGTCATCCGGCCCTCGCGACGAACCGCTGAGCACCGACGCGGCGGACCGCCACAGACCGCGCACCCGCATCCGCACGCGCATCCGCACCTGCACCTGCACCTGCACCTGCACCTGCACCTGCTCCTGCTCCTGCTCCTGCTCCTGCGAGATCGTTCATGACGCGGAAGCCCCGCGCGCGCCAAGGGCGGCGAGCGCTCGGTTCTCGGTCGGGATGCGGAACGCGAGCAGCAGCACCGCGTTGAGCACGGTGAATACGATCGCGGTAACCCAGGCGGTGTGCACGAGCGGCAGCGCGATCCCCTCGATCGCGACGACGATGTAGTTGGGGTGCCGCATCCATGGGTACCGGTACGGACCGTGCTCGACCCGGCCGAGTCCGGGGACCACGATCACCCGAGTGTTCCACTGGTGGCCGAGGGAGGAGATGATCCAGTAGCGCCCGGCCTGGCAGAGCACGACGACCGCCAGCATCGGCCAGCCAAGCCACGGGATGAACGGCCGGTCGAAGAAGTAGACCTCCGCGACGCAGGCGACGAGGAGCCCCGTGTGCAGCGCCACCATCGCGGGGAAGTGGCCTTGGCCGTACTCGATTCCGCCGCGCTCGAAGGCAAAGCGCGCGTTCCGCTTCGAGATGACGAGTTCGACGAGGCGCTCGACCCCCGTCGCGAGGATCAGGGCGAGGTAGCCGATCACGACGGCCACCGGAGCAGCACGAGCTCACCGGAGATGCCGGGTCCGAGGGCGAACAGCAGGGTGCGGTCGCCGGCGCCGTGGCCGGCAGCGAGCGAGTCTGCCAAGATGTGCAGCACCGACACGGACGACAGGTTGCCGACGCGGGCGAGCGATGCCCAGCTGATGTCGAGTTCGCCATCGTCGAGCTCAAGGCTCTGCGCGAAGGCCTCGAGCACTCGCGGGCCGCCCGGATGCGCGACCCAGCGGTCGATCGAGGCGATGGAGCATCCGTTCGCCTCGAGGAACGCATCGACGTCGCCGCCGAAGTGCCGCTCGACGATCTCGCCCACCCTCGCGGTGAGCACGATGCGGAAGCCTGTCTCGCTCGCGTTGAAGCCGATGACGTCCTCGGTATCGGGGTAGAGCTGGCTGCGGGTGTCGACCACGTCGGGCCCGGTCACCGGCATCCGCTTCGCCCGGTCGTCGCCGACCATGATCACGGCCGCGGCACCATCGCCGAACAGCCCGGTCGCGACGAGGTTGGCCATCGAGTCGTCGTCGCGCTGGAAGGTCAGTGAGCAGAGCTCGACGGCGATGAGCGCCGCGACGCCCTCGGGGTGCCCCGCGAGGTAGTCATTGACCCGCGCGATCCCCGCCGCTCCGGCCACGCAGCCGAGCCCGTACATCGGCACGCGCTTGACGTCGGGGCGCAGGCCGAGGCGGGCCACGAGCAGGCCGTCGATCGAGGGGGCGGAGATTCCGGTGACGGAGGTGAACATGAGGTAGTCGATGTCGGTGGGTTCGAGGCCGGATGCATCGAGCGCGGCGCGCAGGGACTCCTCGGCCAGGTCGGCGGCGACCTCGATGAACATGCCGTTCGACTCGGAGAAGGTCTGCGGGTCGAGGTACTTCTCGATCGGCATCACGAGGTGGCGGGTGTCGACGCTGCTCGAGCCGTGCAGCCGGGCCAGAACTGCGCGTTTCGAGGGGTCCTGGGTGACCAGCGGACCGATCATCGCGGTGATCTCGGATTGGGAGTACACGAAAGCGGGGAGGGCGGGCGCGACCGCCGCGATTCGGGCCATTGCAGACGGTAACACGCGAGGGTGTGCTCGCCCAACGCAGCGCGGTCCCCCAAAAATAGGACACCCCTCCCCGGCGGGGTACAAACGCTTCCCCCACTTCGGGGTGAAGCGCGGCATGCCGCCTTTCGCTGTTGCAGCTGTGCGGCTTAGGTTCGAATTCACCACCCGAGTCGGGGCCCAGACAAAGTGCCGACAGCCCTCCTCAACGCTTTCCAGTGAGACACCGACTATGACCTCTTTCGCCCTGACCGCCTTCGTCCTCGGCGCGGTTCTCGCGCTCGGTTTCGTCGTCGCCGTCCTCGCGTCGAGCGCACGCAAGTCCCACATCTCCTGACCCCGCGAACCTGACATTCGCCCGAGCGGCGGAATACCACGTCGGAACGCCTCGTTGGCCGGAGGGTGGTGCGCGCTGTGCGTGCGCCGGATCCTCTCCCGGAGGATGACGACAGCTCCCAACGAAAGAAGCACTGTGCCGCTCTTCTCCCCGACCACCCTCGGCTCCCTCTCCCTCAGCAACAGGGTCGTGATGGCGCCGCTCACCCGCGTGCGCTCCGGACACAGCGGCGTGCCCAACGACCTCGTCGTGGAGTACTACGCCCAGCGCGCGAGCACCGGCCTCATCGTCTCCGAGGGCACGTACACGAGCTCCGAGAGCCAGTCCTACCCCGGCCAGCCCGGAATCGTCAGCCCCGAGCAGGTCGAGGGCTGGCGCCGGGTCGCCGACGCCGTGCACGCCAAGGGCGGGCTCATCGTGATGCAGCTCATGCACGGCGGCCGCGTCACGCATCCGTCGATCAACGGAGGCAACGAGCCCATCGCGCCGAGCGCTATCGCCATTTCAGGCGACGTGCGCACGACCGACGGCAATCTCCCCTACCCCGTTCCGCACGCGCCGTCCGAGGCCGAGATCAGCGGGCTCGTCGCGCAGCACGTCCTCGCGGCCCGCAACGCCATCGGTGCCGGATTCGACGGCGTCGAGGTTCACTCCGCGAACGGCTACCTACTGCACGAGTTCCTCTCGCCGGTCTCCAACGTGCGCGAGGATTCCTACGGCGGCTCGCCCGCCAACCGCGCCCGCTTCGGTATCGAGGTCATCACCGCCGTCGCCGGCGAGATCGGGGCCGACCGCGTCGGTGTGCGCATCTCGCCGTCGCATAACATCCAGGACGTCGCCGAGACGGATGCCGCTGAGACGCGCGCCACCTATGAGGCGCTCGTCGACGGCATCGCGCCCCTCGGGCTGGCCTACCTGAGCGTGCTGCACGCGGAGCCGGCCGGCGACCTGGTACAGCACCTGCGCGCTCGCTTCGGCGGCCCGCTGATGGCCAACAGCGGCTTCGGCGTGGTGACAACGCGCGATGAGGCGGCGCAGCTCATCGCGGACGACTCGGCCGACGTGATCGCAGTCGGGCGCATGATCATTGCCAATCCCGACCTTGTGCGTCGCTGGAGCGAGCGCCTCGAGGTCAACGAGCCGGATGCGTCGACGTTCTACGGCCCGGACGAGCGCGGCTACACCGACTACCCGGCGCTCGCGAGCTGACTCGCGGCGTCACCCTGCCAGCATGCTGCCCTGCGGCGGTGGGCGGGGTGGCGCGGCAGGTTCGCCGGACGGCGGTTCGCTGGACGCGAGGAGCTCGTCGGGGCGGATCGGCCGCCCCGGCCTGCCCGACTCGATCGGCGAGCCGGGCAGAACCGGCGGCACCGGTTCCGTCGGCTCGACCGGAGCCGTCGGGTCGACCACCTCGAAGGGCTCGTCCGGTCCCTGGTCGAGCCGGAACGGCGG
>JAJAZI010000236.1 GCA_026785785.1 Microbacteriaceae bacterium | reverse complement strand
GCCGGCCGTCACCACGATCGGTGGCAGGGCGTCACCGTAGCGGTCCGCGAGTTCCCGCAGCGCGACGCCGAGGAACTCCGGCGCGTTCGGCAGGCCGGAGCCGGTCGTCGACAACTCCGGCCACGGCACGAACGAGAACGGGAAGCGGCCCGGCCCGCCCGCCCGGATGCGCGTCGGCGCGTGCCAATTGAGCGCGTAGAAGTCGATCGGCCGGGAGATCGCTGCGAGGTCGCCCGGCTCGATCTCGTCGAACGCCGAGGTGAGGTGGCGCAGCTCCTCCGGCAGCTCCGGGAACCGCCCGAGCAGCAGCGGGTCGGAGAACAGCCTGTTGTGGATCGTGTCGAACAGCTCGGCCTGCAGAACGTCGTCGTGCTTGTCGGAAGCCGGTTCGACCGGGGAGTGGGTGTTCGCGATGCCGATGCGGCCGCGCACGTCGGCGGCCCGCAGCGCCTCGACGGCGAGACCGTGGCCGAGCAGCTGGTGGTGCGCGGTCGGCAGCGCGTCGAACAGCAGGGTCGCGCCCGGCGCGTGCACACCGAGGGCGTAGCCGTTGAGCATCACGGTGGCGGGTTCATTGATCGTGACCCACGAGTCGACCCGGTCGCCGAAGGCCTCGCCGGCGAGGTAGGCGTAGTCGGCCAGCCGGTGCGCGGTGTCGCGATTGAGCCACCCGCCGGCGTGCTGCAGCGGCTCCGGCATGTCCCAGTGGTGCAGCGTGACCATCGGACGGATGCCGGCGGCGAGCAGCTCGTCGATCAACCGGTCGTAGAACGCGACCGCGGCACGGTTCGCGCTCCCCCGGCCGTTCGGCTGCAGCCGGGGCCAGCCGAGCGAGAACCGGTAGGAGTCAACGCCGAGCTCGCGCAGCATCCGCACGTCCTCGCTCGTGCGGTGGTAGGCGTCGGCGGCGACCGCCGCGGTGCTGTCGTCGACGATGCGGCCGGACTGGCCCATGAAGGTGTCCCAGGTCGACGGTTCGCGCCCCTCGTCGCGCACGGCGCCCTCAACCTGCATCGCCGACGTCGCGACGCCGATGCTGAGGCCGCCGGGCGCGAGCGCGGCGAGCCCGGGCAGGTCGTGCAGCCAGGGACTCTCGGTCTTTCTCGAATTCATGGGCCGAGCACCTTCTCGAGGTAGGTGTTGCTGAAGAGGCGGTCGGGGTCGAGCCGGTCGCGCAGGGCGACGAACTCCGCGTGGCGAGGGTAGGCCTCGGCGAGCGCCGCGGCACCCTGGAAGTGCAGCTTGCCCCAGTGCGGCCGCCCGCCGTGGGAGAGGAAGATCTGCTCGACCGCGCGGAAGTACTCGAGCGGGTCCTCCCGGTAGTGGCGGTGCACGGCGATGTAGCCGCTCGCCCTGCCGTGCGCGGGAGACAGCCACAGGTCGTCCGCGGCGGTCGCCCGCACCTCGACCGGGAACGAGATCTTCCAGCCGCGATCCTCGATGAGGCGGCGGATGTCGCGCAAGGCCCGCGGAACCGCCTCGCGCGGTATCGCGTATTCGAGCTCGCGGAAGCGCACGGTGCGCGCCGTCGCGAACACACCAGTCGACCACTCGGTGAACTCCCGGTCTCCGGTGAGCGTGGTGGCGAGGCGGTTGATGGCGGGGGTGAGCGCGGGCACGAGCCGAGCAAGACCGCAGGTCAGCGCGAAGACCGAGTTGGCCATGAAGCGGTCGTCGAACCAGGCGCTCGCGGGCGACAGCGGCCGCCGCGCCGCGGTGCCCGGCAGCCTCGTGTTCGTCTTCGTCAGCACGACCTCAGTGTGCGGGAACCAGAAGAACTCGAAGTGGTCGACAGCTGCCACCCTGGCCTCGAAGTCGGCGAGCACCTCGTCGAGGCGCTCCGGCCGCTCGACCGAGTGCACGAGGAAGGCCGGCACGCACTGCATCGTCACCTCGACGATGACCCCGAGGGCGCCGAGCCCGATGGCGGCTGCCGGCAGCAGGTCGGCGTTCTCGACCAGGCCGGTTCCGGTGTCGCCGATGCGCAGCACCCCAGCATCCGCGGTCACCATCGTGAGACCGACGACGCGAGTCGCGATGCCGCCGAAGCGCACCCCGGTGCCGTGCGTCCCGGTCGAGATCGCGCCGCTGATCGTTTGCGAGTCGATGTCGCCGAGGTTCTCGAAGGCGAGCCCGTTGGCCTCGAGCAGCTGGGCGGCGTCGTGCAGGGTGGTGCCAGCGGCAAAGGTGGCCCGCGCGGTTGCCGAATCGAGGCGGATGAGCCCCGTGAGGCCCGAGAGGTCGAGTTGGATGCCGGTCGCGATCGCGATCCCGGTGAAGCTGTGGCCGGAGCCGATCGCCTTGACCCGGATGCTGCGAGCGCCAGCCTCGCGCACAACCTGGACGACCTCGTCGACGCTGACCGGGCGGGCGACCGACTGCGGGCGCACGCGCACGCTCCTACCCCAGTTCTGCCACACGCCCGCGCTCACAGGAACGCCCGCCCCTCGCCGCGGTAGGTCGGCACGCGCGCGGCGACGCGGCCGCCGGAGACGACGGCGAGCTCGGAGAGGTGTTCGGAGAGCTCGCCCGCCTTCGAATGCCGCAGGAAGACCCGGTCGCCGATGCCGAGGCCGCGCGCGCCGGGGCCGGTGAACGGGGTCTGCACTTCGCCGGCGCCCTCTCGTGGCGTCAGTCGCAGCCCGGGCGGCCAGGCGGTGATCGGGGAGCGGTCCGCGCCCGTCACACCGGAGGCGATCCAGCCTCCGCCAAGCGCGACGGCGATGTCCTCGCGCGGCTTGCGCACGACGTCGAGGGCGAAGCCGACCGCGGGGGCCGGCAAGAAGCTCCGGTAGTGGTCGAACAGGTGCGGGCCGACCAGCCCGCGGCCCGCGGCGATCTCGGTCACGGCCGCCTCCGCGGCGGTCGACTCGATCGAGCCGGTGCCCCCGCCGTTGACGAACTCGAGCTCGGCGATCTCGCGCACGGCGGCGACGGCGAGGGCGCGGCGCTCCGCGAGTTCCGGGATCGAGGCCAGCTTCGCCCGGCGCACGAGCGCCGAGAACACGGCGCGCCCCGGGGCGTCGTCGACAAGACCCGCGATCTGGCTCTCGTAGGCCATGAGCCCGACGAGGGCGAACCCCGGCCGCGCCTGCACCGCCTCGGCGAGCGCTCGCGCCGCCGCGGGGGTGCCGACGGGCGAGCGCCACGCGCCGAAGTGTCCGAGCAGGGGCGCGCTCCAGGAGGCATCCAGCTCGATGCAGATGCGGATGCTCTCGCGTCCTGCGGGCGGGACCACCGCGTCGATGAGGTCGAGCTGCTCCACCGCGTCGACCATGAGCGCCACCCGTCCGGCGAGGAGGGGTGAGCCGGCTAGCGTGCGGATCGCGGCGCGGTGCGTTGTCGGGTAGCCGACGACGACATCCGGGACCTCCTCCGCGAGCCAGAGCGCCTCCGGCAGCGTGTAGGCGAGGACTCCGGAGAAGCCCGGCAGCGCGAGCACCGCGTCGATGACCGCGCGCACCCGGATCGATTTGGTCACCACGCGGATGGATGTGCCGGCGGCCCGGTCCAGAAGGGAATGGGCGTTCCAGGCGAGCGCCTCGAGCGACAGCACCCCGAATGGCGGGTCGAGTTCGGCGGTCGCCCGGCCCAGTCCGGCCCAGTAGCCAGCGGGGTCGAGCCACGGCGTCGCCCGGGGACGGGCGAGATCGAGGGTCATTCGCGCCCGTGCCGGAGGTTTCCGGCACCGGGACGGCGGGGCGCTGCGGAGACCGGCAGCGGCCGATCCTGGACAACGTGGCGCATATGCTGAATCTACCGTCTCGCGCCACACCAGGCCGCGGTCACCATTGCGCAACCTGCCGGGGGAAGATTTGACTCTCCATCCGCCAGCCAGCTAAATGGAACCACGGTGCAGTCAAAATCCTTAGAATCTCACCGGCGGGCGTCGCGCAGCACAGCCAGGATCCCCGACCGGACGCACCGCCGGACGGCTAGCGCAACAGCTATTGCGTTCCTGGCCCTCACGGTGCTGATCGTGACGGCCGCACCGGCCAACGCCGCGTTCGAGACTCCGCCGCCAGACCCGAGTACTTCGGCCGATCCAAAGTCGTTGCAGGCGGCGCTCGCCCCGACCACCGTCACGACCTCGCCAGCCGGCTTCAGCCCGACAGGCTTCGTCGCCGTGTCGGGCACCCGCCAGCCGGGCAGCAGCATCGAGGTCACCCTCACCGAAACGGGAGCGGACATCTGCAGGGTGGGGGCCGCGGAGGCTGAAAACTGGTCCTGCGCCGGGCTGCAGCGCCTGCCGAACGGGCCGGACGTCTCACTCACCGCGACCGAGACACCGGCCGAGGGCACGGTCACTCAGGCGACGACCACCGTGGATGTGCTCGGACCGTCCATCATGGACGGGAGCGGCAGCTACCTGACCACGGGTCTGGTGTCGGGAAGCGGGCATCCAGGATCCATCGTCGCGGTCTCAGTCGATGGCGCTGTCGATTCGAACTGCTCGTCGGTGCCGGTGTCGTCGACAACCTACTGGT
>JAJAZI010000235.1 GCA_026785785.1 Microbacteriaceae bacterium | reverse complement strand
GCCGAGCCGGATGCGCCGCCCGACCGCAGCGCCGACATGAGCGGTGGCGCGGGATACGGCAGCACCACGTCGGTCGTCGCCGCGGCGAGCCCGGCGACCGGGCCGTGCCCGGGCAGCTGGGCGGCAGGGTTCAGCTGCGCCCACGGCACGAGCACGAACCCCCGCTGCCAGGCCCGCGGATGCGGCAGGGTGAGCCGGTCGTTGTTCTTGTGCGGCCCGGCCGCGGTGATGATGTCGAGGTCGATCGTGCGATCGCCCCAGCGCTCGGTGCGCACCCGGCCGAGCCGCTGCTCGATCTCGTTGAGGCCGTCGAGGAGCTGCTCCGGGCTGATCGCGCTGCGCACGCCGATGACCGCGTTGAGATAGCTCGGGGCGCTCTCGTCGACACCGTCCGGCTTCAGCGCGGGCGACTCCACGATCTCGGACGCTGCGCTGACAACAACGCCGGGCAGCGCGTTGATCGCGCGCACCGCATCCCGCAGAGCCTTCTCGCGGTCGCCGAGGTTGCTGCCGAGGGCGATCACGGCCGGAAGCTCGACCCGCATCCGCTCCTCGCGGATCACGGGCGCGCCCGCGTGATGGTCACTGCGACGTCGGCGAACGGCACCGTGATGGGCGCCGACGGCTTGTGCAGCGTCACCCGCACGCGGCGGGCGGGCCGGTGCTCGAGCACGACGGCGGCGATGCGCTCGGCGACGGTCTCGATGAGGTCGACCGGGTCGCGCTCCACCGCGGCGACGACCTCCTCGGCGAGCACGCCGTAGTGGATCGTGCGCTCGAGCGCGTCGCTCGCCGCTGCCGCTGCAAAGTCGAGCCACACGGTGACGTCGATGACGAACTCCTGGCCCTCGGTCCGCTCGTGCTCGAAGACACCGTGGTGTGCGGCCGCGCGCAGCCCGGTGAGCGTGATCGAGTCGAGCGGCAGCGGCCCGGACTCGGGCTCCTCGCCGGTGGGCTCGGGCCCGGTGATCTTCGGTGCCGGATGCTGGTGTTCCGGCACCCGGGTCGGCCTCGTCGGCTCGGGACCGGCGAGCTCCGGTGCCGGCGGGGTCGGCCTGGTCGGCTCGGGACCGGTGAGCTCCGGTGCCGGAGGGGTCGAAGGCGTCGCCGGGGTCGAAGGGATCGAAGGCGTGGCCGGGGTCGAAGGGGACTCGTCCTGGCTCGCGGTCACCGCTTCGCTCCGTTCATGGCGCTCCACACGTCGAGGGCCGCCTTGGTCGCCGGCACGTCGTGCACGCGAACGCCCCAAGCGCCCGCCTCGGCCGCCAGCGCGCTGATCACGGCGGTTGCCGCGTCCCGCTTTCGGGGCTTGGCGCCCTCGGGCAACAGCTCGCCGAGGAGTCGCTTGCGGGAGGCGCCGACGAGGAGCGGGTGGCCGAGGGCGCGCAGCTCGCGCAGGCCACCGAGCAGCTCCCAGCTCTGGGCGGAGTCCTTCGCGAAGCCGATTCCGGGGTCGACGATGATCTGCCCGGGGTGCACCCCTTCCATGATCAGCGCCGCGACGCGGTACTCGAGTTCGAGGCGCACCTCGCCGACGACGTCGCGGTAGGAGGTGCGCGCCCCGCTCGGCCCGCGCGAGTGCATCGCGATGAACATGAGCCCGGTCTCGGCCGCGACTCTCGCCATGTCGGCATCGGCGGTTCCGCCGGACACGTCGTTAATGATCGCGGCGCCCCGCTCGGCGGCTGCCGCAGCGGTGCTCGCGTTCATCGTGTCGATGCTGACCGGGATGCGCCGCTTGGCCAGCTCGTCGAGCACGGGCAGCACTCGGCGCTGCTCCTCCTCGCCCGGGAGCCGCTCGGATCCGGGCCTCGTCGACTCGCCGCCGACGTCCATGAGGTCGTCGCCGCACTCCCGCATGTGGACCGCATACTCGACGGCCGCGCCGACCGAGCCGTGAGCGCCTCCGTCGCTGAACGAGTCGGGGGTGACGTTGAGGATGCCGAGGATGAGCGGCCTGACCGGGCCGGTCGGACGGGACGCGGCCGGCTTCGCGCGCCGGGACCGCTTGGGGGGCGCGGCTACGTGGGTGGCGGACGGGTCAGTCACGGGGCGCTCCGATCATCGTGATGATTTCGGCCCGCCCAGCGGGATCCGCGAGCGTGCCGCGCGCTGCCATCGTCACCGTCGAACTCCGCGTTTGGCGCACACCGCGCGCCGAAACACACTGGTGGACCGCGTCGACGACGACGAGCACCCCACGGGGATCAAGACCTGCTTGAACGGCATCCGCAATCTCCTCGGTCAATCGCTCCTGGAGCTGCGGGCGCGAGGCAAGCGTATCTACCACGAGGGGTAGACGGCCAAGTCCGATGATCTTCTCGCGCGGGACGTAGGCGATGTGGGCCACCCCCGTGAACGGAAGGAGGTGGTGCTCGCACATCGAACGCACCTCGATGTCGCGCAGCAACACCAGGTCGCCCGCCGCGGTATCCGCCGGGAGCGTGTTGGCGAGATGCTCGAGCGGATCGCGGCCGAGGCCGGAGAAGTATTCGGCGTGCGCCAGCGCGACCCGGCGCGGGGTGTCGGCGAGTCCCGGCCGCGTCGGGTCCTCGCCGATCGCGGCGAGGATCTCGGCGACGGCGGCGGCGATGCGATCGGTATCGATGCCGGCCACGGGCTAGGCCGGAGCGACGCCGGGCGCCGAACGGCGCGGGGCGCGTTTCGTCTTCGGCTTGGGCTCCGAGTCGATGGCTCCCTCGGTCGCGCCAGCGTCTATCGGTGCCTTCTCCGGCATCAGGATAGGCGGACGGTCCGACACGGGCCGCTTGGTGCTCGAGAGCCACTGCGGCCGAGGCGGGAGCTTCTTGACCCCGGCGAAGATCTCCTTCAGCTGGGTCTGGTCGAGGGTCTCCCGCTCGAGCAACTCGTGGGCGAGCGTGTCGAGGATGTCGCGGTTGTCGTTGAGCACGCTCCACGCCTCGTCGTGCGCGTTCTCGATGAGGGTGCGCACCTCGGCATCCACCTGCTCGGAGAGGCGCTCGGAGTAGTCGCGGGAGCCGCTCATCTCGCGACCGAACATCTCGTTGTGGTTCGAGCCGAGCTTGACCGAGCCGATGCTCGAGCTCATGCCGAACTCGGTGACCATCTTGCGCGCGGTCGAGGTGGCCTTCTCGATGTCGTTCGACGCGCCCGTGGTCGGGTCATGGAAGACGATCTCCTCGGCGACGCGGCCACCCATGGCGTAGGCGAGCTGGTCGAGCAGCTCGTTGCGGGTCACCGAGTAGCGGTCCTCGAGGGGCATCACCATCGTGTAGCCGAGGGCGCGGCCGCGGGGCAGGATCGTGATTTTGGTGACCGGGTCGGTGTTGTTCATCGCCGTCGCCACGAGCGCGTGCCCGCCCTCGTGGTACGCGGTGATGAGCTTCTCCTGGTCGCGCATGACGCGCGTGCGGCGCTGCGGGCCGGCCATGACGCGGTCGACGGCCTCATCCAAGGCACGGTTGTCGATGAGCTGCGCGTTCGAGCGGGCCGTCAGCAGCGCGGCCTCGTTGAGCACGCTGGCGAGATCGGCTCCCGTGAAGCCGGGGGTCTTCCTGGCGAGCACCTCAAGGTCGACGCCGGCGGCCATCGGCTTGCCGGCGGCGTGCACCTCGAGGATCTTCTTGCGGCCGATCATGTTGGGGGCATCGACGCCGATCTGGCGGTCGAAGCGTCCGGGGCGCAACAGGGCGGGGTCGAGGATGTCGGGGCGGTTGGTCGCGGCGATGAGGATGACGTTGGTCTTGACGTCGAAGCCGTCCATCTCGACCAGCAGCTGGTTGAGGGTCTGTTCGCGCTCGTCGTGGCCGCCGCCCATGCCGGAGCCGCGGTGCCGGCCGACCGCGTCGATCTCGTCGACGAAGATGATCGCGGGTGAGTTCTCCTTGGCCTGGGTGAACAGGTCGCGCACGCGGCTGGCTCCGACGCCGACGAACATCTCGACGAAGTCCGATCCGGAGATCGAGTAGAACGGCACGCTGGCCTCGCCGGCGACGGCGCGGGCGAGCAGGGTCTTGCCCGTCCCGGGAGGGCCGTAGAGGAGCACTCCCTTGGGAATACGGGCTCCGACTGCCTGGAACTTCGCCGGCTCTTTAAGGAAGTCCTTGATCTCGCGGAGCTCCTCGATGGCCTCGTCGGCCCCGGCGACGTCGTCGAAGGTGACCTGCGGGGTCTCCTTCGAGACGAGCTTGGCCTTCGACTTGCCAAACTGCATGACCCGGTTGCCGCCGCCCTGCATGCGGCTGAGAAGGAACCAGAAGATGAGGCCGATGATGATGAACGGGATGATCAGCCCGAGCAGCGAGGTGAAGAAGTTGGTCGTGGTGACCTCATCGTCGAAGGTCGTCACGTTCGACCCGTTGATGGCAGCGATGACCTCTTCCCCGCGGGGAGTTGCGAATTTGAACTGCACGTTCTCGCCGTCGTCGCCGGCGTTCTTGAGCACGAGGTCGACCCGCTGCTCACCGTCGATCACAGTGGCGGTCGCGACCTTGTTGTCCTTGAGGAGGGCGAGGCCCTCCTGTGTCGTGATCTCCTTGAAGCCGGACCCGGTGAGCAGGCTGAACCCGATCGACACGACGACGACCGCCAGCAGGATGTAGACGAGTGGGCCGCGCAGGAACTTCTTGAAATCCATAGTGTCCCGGGTGTCGGCCCGGCGCCTTTCTGCAAGGTGTGAGGTGGTGACTGCAAGGGTACCGCCGTCGGGCTGGATGCCCCCCGCGTGTTTGCTGGCGGCTTAATGACCGGGCCTGGGAGTCAGTCGCCGTAGACGTGGGGCGCAAGCACGCCGATTCCCCGCAGGTTGCGGTACTTCTCCTGGTAGTCGAGCCCGTAGCCGATCACGAACTCGTTGCCGATCTCGAAGCCCGCGTAGCGCACGTCGACGTCGACCTTCGCCGCCTTGGGCTTGCGCAGCAGGGCGCAGATCTCGACGGATGCCGCGCCGCGGCTCGCGAGGTTGGCGCGCAGCCAGGAGAGGGTCAGCCCCGAGTCGATGATGTCCTCGACGATGAGCACCTTGCGCCCGGTGAGGTCGGTGTCGAGGTCCTTGAGAATTCGCACGACGCCCGACGACTGCGTGCCGGAGCCGTACGACGACACCGCCATCCAGTCCATCTCGATCGGCAGGGTGAGCGCCCGCGCGAGGTCGGCCATCACCATCACCGCGCCCTTGAGAACGCCGACGAGCAGGAGGGTCTCCCCCGCGTAGTCGGCGTCGATGCGGGCGGCGAGCTCGGCGATCTTGTCGTGGATCTGCTTCTCGGTGTAGAGCGTCGAGTGGAGGTCGTCGGCAATGTCGGTGAGTTGCATGTTGCTCCGGTGGGTCGTGTCAGCCGTGGGGGTGGATGGCGCCAGCGCTGAAGACGATCAGACCGTGTCGCCGTTCCACCCTAACGCCGGGGAGGTCCAGCGCCCCCTGCCCGTGCCAATCGGTGACGAGGCGCGCGACCTCGAGGGTGTGCACGCGGCCGAGCGAGACGTGGAACTCGGCCCGCACCACCAGGCGGATGAGCCGCTGGCGCAGCGCGGGCGGGTTCGCGGCGAGCGCGGCGACGGGCAGCGAGATGCCGGCCTCGGCAGGTTCGGCAAGTTCCTCGATGATCTCGGATGCGAAGTGGTCCAGCGCCTCGGCATCCTCCCGCAACTGCTCGGCCGTGCGCGCGAGGGCCTCGGCGACCCCCGGCCCGAGTTCGCGCTCGAGGGCGGGGAGCACCCGCTGGCGCACGCGCACCCGGGTGTACACGGAATGGGTGTTCTGCGGGTCGTGCCAGGGCTCGAGCCCGGCGTCCGCGCAGGCCTGCTCCGTGGTCAGGCGGCGGATGCCGAGCAGCGGCCTCAGGTAGGCGCCGGATTCCCGGGCCATGCCCCAGAGGCTCGAGGCGCCGCTGCCGCGCGCCAGGCCGAGCAGCACGGTCTCGGCCTGGTCGTCGAGGGTGTGGCCGAGAAGCAGGCGGGTGGCTCCGGTCTCGGCGAGGGCGGCGTCGAGGGCGGCGTAGCGGGCGTCGCGGGCGGCCGCCTCCGGTCCTCCGGCGCCGTCGACGGTGACCTCGCGCACGAGAACCGGGTCGAGTCCGAGCGCTGTGGCGGCGAGGGCGGCCTGCGCTGCGGCATCCGCGGAGCCGGGCTGCAGCCGATGGTCGACGATCACGGCGCCCGCCCGCAGCCCGAGCCGGGGAGCCTCGAACGCGGCCGCCGCGGCGAGGGCGAGCGAGTCGGCGCCGCCGCTGAGTGCGACAAGGACGAGGGGGCGGGTGGCGGTGCCTGCGGCGGCGACACGGCTGGCGCTGGCGCTGGCGGGGGCGGGGGCGCTGGCGATGGGGATCGCGGGGGCGCTGGCGGGGGCGCTGGCGATGGGGATCGCCGACACGAGCGCTGTCCGCACGGCG
>JAJAZI010000234.1 GCA_026785785.1 Microbacteriaceae bacterium | reverse complement strand
CGGCCGCGAACGTCTCGGACGGGTGGATCGGACTCCAGGCCGAAAAGCTCTTCGAGAAGGCGCTGGGGCGCGAGATCCACTTCATCAACGACGCGGATGCCGCCGGCGTCGCCGAGCAGCGGTTCGGCGCGGCGCGCACGGTTAAGGGCCTCGCGATCGTCACGACTCTCGGGACGGGCATCGGAACGGCTCTCCTCCATCGCGGCCACCTCATTCCCAACGCCGAGCTCGGCCACCTCGAGATCGACGGCATCGACTGGGAAACCCGGGCGGCGTTCTCCGCCAAGGAGCGCGAGAAGCTGAGCTGGGCCGAGTGGGCCGGTCGGCTCCAGCGCTACTACGAACGCCTCGAGGCCTACTTCTATCCCGAGTTGTTCATTGTCGGCGGCGGGGTGTCCAAGCACGCCTCGGAGTACCTGCCGCTCCTGAACCTGCGCACCCCGATCGTCGCGGCCGAGTTGCGCAACAACGCCGGCATCATGGGTGCCGCCGCGCTCGCGTCCGGCGAGTAGCCCCCCGCGGCCACGGCGCGGCACGGACGGCCACGGTCGACTAGCCCTTCGCGGTTGGCCCCTGGCCGATGGCCCAGACCCGCGGCGGCAGCTGGCCGTTCACGGAGTGGTCGCCGACGATGCGCGCCTTGAACACCCACGGGTTGTGGTTGGCCGCGGTGCGGGCGTTGCGCCAGTGCCGGTCGAGGTTCTTCGCCTGGCTCACACCGCTCGCCGACAGGGCGTTGAAGATGTTCGAGGTTGCCCTGGTGGCGAGGTCGGTGAGCACGACCTGCGCCTGCGCGGTTTCGAGCTCGGCGACGTCGTTGCGGCGCTCCTCCTCGACCACGTCGCCGAGGAAGGCCCCCTCGTAGGCATCCTGGAGCGCGCGCGCGGCGAGCTCCACCGTCGCCCGCGCGGCATAGGCCTGCGAGGAGACCTCGCCGACGACCTGCAAGATCTGCGGGTCGGCGGCGAAGGAGTCGGCGTTGCCGTGGGAGAAGATGCGGGTGCGGCAGCGCACCTCGGTCGCCACGTCACGCTCAGCGGCGGCGATTGTCCCGGCAAGGACGGCGAGGAGTACGGCCTGGTAGAACGCCGTCTGGTACTTGAACCTTGTGTCGAAGTCGAACACGTTCTGTTCCTCGACGACGGCATCGACGAAGGTGCTCGTGCCCGACCCGGTCGTCTGCTGGCCGAATCCGTCCCAGTCGTCGCGGTGGGTGACACCGCTCTGGTGCGCGTTCACGACCGCGATGACCTTGACCTGGTTATCGGTACGCTGAGCGAAGGTGTCGATCCAGTCGGCGAAGATGCTGCCGGTCGAGTAGTACTTCGTGCCGTTGATGCGGAACTCACCCGTCGGAGCGCCGGCGACCGGCCCGACCTGTGTGCCGACGTCGCCGATCTTCACCGATCCGACCTCGGTCCACGAGTTGCCGGCGATCTCCCCCGCGACGAATCGCGCGAGCCAGACATCCCGCTGCGCCGGTGCGACGAGGCGGTCCTCGACGAAGGCGAAGTGGCCGCGGAGGGCCTGCGGAATGTTCGAGTCCGCGGCGGCGAGTTCGGTGAGCAGGCGGAAGAGCTGCGGCAGCGTCGCGCCGGCTCCGCCGTCGGCGATCGGCACGCGTACGGCCCCGAATCCGGCGGCGGTGAGCTCGGCGATCTCCGCGCACGGCAGGCGGTGGTCGCGTTCCCGGTCGGCGGCTCCGGCGGCGATGCGGTCGAAGATCGGCCGGAAGCGCGCGGCGATGCTCTCATAGTCGGCCGTGCCTGCGGATGCGGCGTTGCTGGCGGTGGTCGCGGTGCTGTGTTGTGCTGACATGGTGTTGCCTTCCGTCGGGGCTCTCATCGATGGCTGCTGAGGCCACAGTGGTCCGCCGCACGTGCCGGCACAACACAGTTGACTTTGTGTGACGTTCGATTGCGGCGGATGACCTCGGCCACGCGGCGCTGGGCTGCAGCGGGTAGCATTCCGTGCTTCGGGAGGTCTGCGGCTACGGCATCCGGGTGAACGGGGCGCGACGGAGGTAGGCGTCGAGCGGCACCCCGTCGCGTACCGCGATGAGGAACTCGGTGCGGGAATACCCCGACCCCTGGGAGCGGGCACCGTTCCAGGGCTGGTAGCGGGGGGCTGGCCAGATCTCGACAGCGAACTGCGCCCACGCATCTTCGTAGCGGTCGTTCTCGGGCCGCCGGCTCCGCGCGGCCCGCGCCACGGCCACACACGCGACGACGCCGAGCCAGACAAGCACGTCGACGAGGATGAATATCGCCGTGGCGGAGAACCCGGGACCGGAGGTCGGCTCGAGCAGGAACCGCAGGCAGACCAGGGCGACCGCGGCGGCGAGCGCGGCGAGCCCGATCCCGATGGACTTCGGCAGCAGCTCGAGCCGGGAATCGGTCGTGACTGCCATCGAACGGCTCACGTCAAGCGTGTTGATGCCTGTCCGCGACTCGACGCGGTGCGCGGCCTCGAGAAGCCGGAGGCGGTTGTCGTGGGCGGTCATGGTTCGAGATTATGCGAATGGGCCGGCTGGTACGCCGGGTTCTGTCCCCGTTCCCAGCCTTGCGGGTGGTATCGGGTGACGGCCATCTATCTCGGGACTACGTTGCCGCAGCCCTCCAGCGGTCTACCCGGGAACTCGGCGGGCAGCCTCACACGTTCCCTGTCTGACCTTGCTCCGGGCGAGGTTTACCTAGCCGATCGGTCACCCGAATCGCTGGTGGTCTCTTACACCACCGTTTCACCCTTACCCGGGGCGGACCCCGGGCGGTTTACTTTCTGTTGCACTGTCTCGCGGATTGCTCCGGGTGGGTGTTACCCACCGCCCTGCCCTGTGGAGCCCGGACGTTCCTCGGCATCCGCGGGCTTCCTTGCGGAACCGCAGATGACGCGACCATCTTGCCGACCCATTCGCGTTATCGATCCTATCGGGGATCGGTCCTACCGCGAGTCGGCCGTGGCGCCGGCGTTCAGGCCGGATTCGCTCGTGCGCACCAGGATCGCCTGGCTGTCCGGACACACCAGCACGTCGTCCGGTGCCGCAGAGCGAATGATGGCCATCTCGTTCTCGAGCAGCTTAACGCCGCTCGCGCTCGAGACGCCGCCGCGCAGGTGCGAGGCGCCGAGGCCATAGCGGGCGCGCTGGCGCTCGTACAGCGATAGCAGCTCGGGCGGGACGGCACCCGCGATGGCCTGCCGGTTCGCGGCGTTGACGGTGCGCTCCTCGGCGATCGCCGTGAGCGCCGCGTCGCGGGCCCCCTCGGTTGCCTTCATCGTCTCGAGAGCCTGCGCGTGCTCGGCCACGGTCAGCCGCACCCCGTTCTCGAGCGTTTCGAGCTTCTCCATGACGACGAGTTCGATCTCCTCGAGCTCGTCATGCCGGCGGCGCAGGCCGGCGAGTTCGTGCTCGAGTCCCGCGACATCCTTCACCGACGAGGACGCCTGCAGCCGAGCGTCGTCCCGTGCGATGCGCGCCTCGATCACGGCGACGTCGGATTCAACTCGTTTCAGCTCGGTACGCGCATCCTCGACCGTACCGGTCTCCCTCGCCCGCTGCAGCCGCAACCTCTCCGCTTCCGCCGCGAGGCTCGCGAGCTGTGCGACCTCGGGCAGCTTCTTCGCCCGGTGGTCGAGCTGCTGCAGCTTCGTGTCGAGCGCCTGCAGGTCGAGCATCCGTGCCTGTTCTTCGGGGCTGGCTTTCAGCGCCATGATGCCTCATTCAGTGGTCGAGGGGATGGTTGGATGAAGGTGGACCTCACTGCACGACGACGAAGTCCCACGGGTCGGTGCGCAACTCGCTCACGGTCACGGTGACGCCCGGCAGGGCGGCGCGGAGCTCGCTCGCCGCGACGTCGAGCCAGAGCCATTCGCTGGCCCAGTGGGCGACGTCGATGAGGGCGGGGCCACCGATGTGCCTGGCACTCTCGCGTGACTCCGAGGCGGGGTGGTGGCGCAAGTCGGAGGTGATGTAGACGTCGGCGCCGAGCACGGCAGGTTCGCTCAGCAGGGAGTCGCCCGCGCCGCCGCACAGCGCGACGGTTCTGACCTCGGCGTCGTAGTCGCCTGCGACGCGGATGCCGGATGCCGTGGCCGGCAGGATCTCGCCGAGCATCCGGGCGAGTCGGCCAAGGGTCGTCGGCTGTGGCAGCTCGCCGACGCGTCCGATGCCGCGGTCGCCGTCGGTCGCGGCGACGATCGGCCGGATGCTGGCGAGTCCGAGCCGCTCGGCGAAGACGGCCGAGGTTCCGGTCTCCACGACATCGGCGTTGGTGTGCGCGGACAGCAGCCCGCAGCCCGCACGGATGAGGCGCGCGATGAGGGCGCCCTTGTAACGGTCCTCGGCGACCGAGGTGACTCCGCGCAGCAGAAGCGGGTGGTGCACGAGCATGAGCCCCGCGCCGAGCGCGATGGCCTCATCGACCGACTCGGCGACGGCGTCGACGGCGAGATGGATGCGCGCGACGGGGGCGGCCGGATCGCCCGTCACAAGTCCAGGGGCGTCCCAGACCGAGGCCCCGGACAGCGGCCACAGCGCTTCGACAGCGGACCCTACTTCGGCGATGGATACTGTCACGTCTGCAAGTCTACCGACGCGGCACCGGAGCCGGTCCGGGTGGCCGTCTCCCGCGTGGCCGTCGCGATGATCGCGACGCCGGCGAGGATCAGGGCGATGCCGAACCAGCCGAGCGAGGTGAGCCGCTCCCCCACGACGACCACGGCGAGCACGGTCGCCACGACCGGTTCGAGCAGGGTGATGGTGGTCGCGGGGGGGGGGGGGCGCGCCCCCCCCGCGGGCGCGCCGCAGCACAACCCCCCCCGCCACCCCCCCCAGGCGGGGGAGGGCCGGCG
>JAJAZI010000233.1 GCA_026785785.1 Microbacteriaceae bacterium | reverse complement strand
GTGCATGAGTCAAAACTACTCAAAACCCCTGTGGAACGCGAAGAATACGACGATATTCGTTGCCGCTCCGTCGCGTCGCCCGTAGATGGATAGGGTCGCAGCATGTCCGAGATCATCGCCCCGGCCCTCCGGGCGCTCGTCCGCCCGCCCGCAGCCACTCTCGCGCGCGGGGAGATTACCCACATCGAGCGCACCCCCGTCGATGTCGCCCTCGCGGCGGAGCAATGGCACGGCTACGTCGCGGCGCTCGCGGCTGCCGGCTTCGACATCATCGAGGTGACCGCCGACGACACCCTCGCCGACTCCGTCTTCGTCGAGGACGCGGTCGTCATACTTGGCCGGGTCGCCGTGCTCACGAGCCCCGGCGCGCTGTCCCGCCGGGCCGAGATCAGGGGTGTTGAGGCGGTCGTCGCGAAGCTCGGCCTCATCGAGCGCCGGATCGACCTGCCGGGCACCCTCGACGGCGGAGATGTGCTCAAAATCGGCGACATCGTCTATGTCGGTCGGGGCGGTCGGACGAACGCCGAGGGTATCCGCCAGCTCGCGTCGATCGCAGCCGACGAGGGGTTCGAGGTCGTCACCGTTCCCGTCACCCGGGTGCTGCACCTCAAGAGCGCCGTCACCGCGCTGCCCGACGGCACCGTCATCGGGCACGCGCCGCTTGTCGAGCATCCGGAGCTCTTCGACCGCTTCCTCGACGTGCCGGAGGAGACCGGCGCCGCGGTAGTCGTGCTCGCGCCGGACTCCGTGCTCATGGCCACCTCGGCGCCCCAAACCGCGGCCGTGTTCACCGACCTCGGCTACCGCGTTGTCACGGTCGACATCAGCGAGTTCGAGAAGCTCGAGGGCTGCGTCACCTGCCTGTCGGTGCGCATCCGCTGACGCGGCACCGGGCCACCGAGAAAAAGCTTGCGCTCTCGGCATCCAGAGGAATAATCTGGAGGGCTGCCCGGGAGTGAAGCGCGACTGGTGGCCAACGGAAAAATATACGTGACCAGGAGGACGCCATGACGAGCATCACTTACACAACCGCACCCATCGTGCCCGCCGCCGCGCGTCGTCGCTCCGGTCGCTGACGTGGCCTGCCGTTCGCTCTAGCCGCCACGCGCGGCACCTGCGCCAGCCGGACCGACCGTCCGCCACGCACGCACCTCCCTCACACCGCACCACTTCGTATCCCCGGCGATCCCGGGGATAGCTGACGCTAGGAACCACTGTGCCTCCCCTGCCCGGGCCCCCCAAGAAAGCCACAACGTTCGCCTCCATCGCGAGGCTTTACCCGTACGCCAAAAGCGCCCTGCCCCGCATCTACCTCGGCATGGGCGCCGCGATGGTCGCCGCCCTCGTCGCCCTGACGATCCCGCAGGTGCTCCGCGGCCTCGTCGACGGACCCCTGCAGACGGGAGACTCCAGCCAGATCTGGTGGCCCGTCGCGATCGTCCTCGCCCTCGGCGTGCTCGAGGCCGCGATGATCTGGCTGCGCCGCTGGTTCGTGCTGCAGCCGGGAACCCACGTTGAGGCCGGCATGCGCAACCGCTTCTACGCGCAGCTGCAGGATCTGCCGGTGAGTTTCCACGACCGCTGGCCGAGCGGCCAGTTGCTCTCGCGTGCCATCAGCGACCTCAATCTGATCCGCCGCTGGGTGTCGTTCGGCCTCGTGCTGCTCGTCGTGAACGTGCTGACGATTCTCGTCGGCCTCGTGTTCCTCATCTCGATCAACTGGATGCTGGGCGTGCTGTTCGCGGTGTGCTCGATCCCGCTCTGGGTCTACGGCTACGTCTTCGAGAAGAAGTACTCGATCGTCTCCCGGCGCAGCCAGGACCAGTCCGGCGACCTCGCGACGGCCGTCGAGGAGTCTGTGCACGGCATCCGCGTACTCAAGGCCTTCGGGCGCGGCTCCCACGCGCTCAAGAACTTCGCGAACCAGGCCGAGGACCTGCGCGGCACCGAGATCGAGAAGGCCAGGGCCATCGCCGGCATCTGGTTGTGGCTGCTGCTGGTTCCCGACGTCACCTTCGCCCTCTCGCTGCTCGGCGGGGTATGGCTCGCCGCCGGCGGACAGCTGACCCCGGGCGAGCTCGTCGCGTTCTTCGCGACGGCGACAGTGCTGCGCTGGCCGGTGGAGTCGATCGGCTACCTGTTGTCGATGACCTTCGACGCGCGCACCGCAGCCGACCGCTTCTTCGAGGTCATGGACGAGATCAACACCATCACCGACCCTGAGCACCCGGAGACGATCGCCTCGCCGGAGGGGCGCCTCGTCTTTGACGGAGTGCACTTCCGCTACCCGGACTCGCCCGCCCAGTACGCCGACCTGCTCGACGGCATCGACCTCAAGCTCGAGCCGGGGGAGACGATGGCGCTCGTCGGCCTCACCGGCTCCGGCAAATCGACGATGACGGCTCTCACCACCCGGCTGTACGACGTGACCTCCGGGCGGATCATGCTCGACGGCGTCGACATCCGCGACCTCGGCCGCACCGAACTGCGCCGCCACATCGCGATGGCCTTCGAAGACGCGACGCTCTTCTCGGCGACCGTGCGCGACAACGTGCTGCTCGGACGTCCGGAGGGAACGGATGCCGAGCTCGCCGAGGCTCTCGCGATCGCGCAGGCGGGCTTCGTGTACGACCTGCCCGACGGCATCGACACCACGGTCGGCGAGGAGGGGCTGAGCCTGTCCGGCGGGCAGCGCCAGCGGCTCGCCCTCGCGCGTGCCGTAGCCGCGAAACCGCGGGTGCTCGTGCTCGACGACCCGCTCTCGGCGCTCGACGTCGACACCGAGGCGTTCGTCGAGGCTGCGCTGCGCCGGGTGCTCGCGTCGACGACGGCTCTCATCGTGGCCCATCGGCCGTCGACGGTCATGCTCGCCGACCGCGTCGCCCTGCTCGAGCGCGGGCGGGTGACCGCGGTCGGGCGGCATTCCGAGCTGCTCGCCACCAACGACCACTACCGATTCGTCATTTCGAGTCTCGAAGACGAACAGGCCCGCGAACTGAAGGAGGCGAACGCATGAGCGTCGTCGGAGTGAACGGCGAGGAGCGCGCAGACTTCTCCAAGGCGGAAAGCAGCCAGATGCGTCGCCGGTCGATCCGGCTCCTCGGATCGCTGCTGAACCCGGTGAGGGCGAAGCTCGTGCTCACCATGGCCGTCGTCATCGTGAGCACGATCGCGCAGGTCGCGGGACCTGCACTCATCGCGGTCGGCATCGACCGCGGGCTGCCGGCACTGCTCGACGGCAGCGCGACGCCGCTCGTGCTGGTTGTCGCCGCCTACCTGCTCAGCGGCGTCATCGGCGCCGTGCTCATCGCCTGGTACACCGTGCTGGCCGCGAGGGTCAGCCAGGCGATCCTCATCGACCTGCGCAAGCGGGTGTTCCTGCACACCCAGAAGCTCAGTCTCGAGTTCCACGAGAGCTACACCTCCGGCAAGATCATCGCGCGCCAGACGAGCGACCTCGACGCGATCAGGGAGCTGCTCGACTCGGGAATCAGCCAGCTCGTGCAGGGCGCGCTGTACATGATCTTCATCGCGGCAGCCCTGTTCTCGATCGACTGGGTGAGCGGCGTCGTGCTGGTGGTGTTCCTTGTGCCGCTGGGGTTCCTCGCCCGCTGGTTCCAGGTGCAGTCGCAGCGAGTCTTCCGGCAGACGAGGGTCGCGTCGGCGCGCCTCATCGTGCACTTCGTCGAGACGATGACCGGTATCCGCGCGGTCAAGGCGTTCCGCACGGAGAAGCGCAACGAGGAGGAGTTTGCCGAACTCGTCGAGGGGTACCGGGAGCGCAACGCCCGCGTCATCCAACTGTTCGGGGTGTTCGATCCCGGGCTCGTGCTCATCGGTAACGTCGCCCTCGGGATCGTGCTGCTCGTCGGCGGCCTCCGCGTGGCCGACGGAGGGCTCGAGATCGGTGTGCTGCTCGCGGTGCTGCTCTACACGCGGCAGTTCTTCGCCCCGGCGCAGGAGATGGCGATGTTCTACAACTCGTACCAGTCCGCGGCCGCGGCGCTCGAGAAGATCTCCGGCGTGCTCGAGGAGACCCCGAGCGTGCCCGACCCGACCCGGCCGGTCGACCTCTGGCAGGCGAAGGGCCGCGTGCGCTTCGACGGCGTGGAGTTCGCCTACAAGGAGGGCAGCGTCGTGCTGCCCGAGTTCGACCTCGAGCTGTCGGCCGGGCAGGTCGTCGCCCTCGTCGGC
>JAJAZI010000232.1 GCA_026785785.1 Microbacteriaceae bacterium | reverse complement strand
TCCCTCCGCTCATCCGCCGGCGCGCCAGCAGCCCTCGACGTGGTCGTCGACCATCCCCGACGACTGCATGAGCGCGTAGAGCGTCGTCGGACCGACGAACCGGTAGCCCAGGCCGCGGAGCGCCGTGCTCATGGCCGTCGACTCCGCGGTCACCGCCGGAACCTCGTCCGCACCGGGCGGCCGCCCCCGTCGATCCGGTGCAAAGGACCAGAGCATCCGATCAAGGGCGCCGGGCTCGTCGCGTACGAGCTCCCGGGTGATGCGTGCGTTGGCGATCGTCGCCTCAATCTTCGCCCGGTTGCGGATGATGCCGGAGTCGAGCATGAGCCTCTCCACATCGGCGGAGGTCAGCTCGGCCACCACGTCGATATCGAAATCGGCGAACGCGCGGCGGAAGGTAGGGCGGCGCCGCAGAATCGTGATCCAGGAGAGCCCGGCCTGGAAGCCCTCCAGACTGAGCTTCTCGAACAGCAGCCGATCGCCGTGCAGCGGGACGCCCCACTCCTCATCGTGGTAGCGGCGGTACTCGGCGTCGCCGGCGCTCCATGCGCAGCGGGCGATCGCGGCCTGATCGGTGACGACGCTCATGCGCGCCCGGGTGCTCGTCGGTCGAAGGCGCTCATGCGTGCCTCGGGCCTGGTCTCGACGACGCTCATGCGTGCCTCGGGCCTGATCTTGACGACGCTCGCGCGCGCCCGGGGCTTCGCTGCGTCATGGAGCTCACGCGTGCGCGATCGACTCGTGGTCGAGCAGCCAGACCTTGGTCGGGATGCCGCTGCCGCCGCTGTAGCCGGTGATCTTGTGATTGGCGGCGAGAACCCGGTGGCATCCGATGATGATCGGTACTGGATTCGCCCCGATTGCACCGCCGACCGCGCGGCCCGCCGTCGGGCGACCCGTCGCGAGTCCGATCGCCCCGTACGAGGAGACGGCGCCGAACTTCAGCCGCGCGAGTTCGGCCCAGACCGCACGCTGGAATTCGGTACCGGCGAGGTTCACGGGGAGATCGAAGTCGTGACGTTCGCCAGCGAAGTACTCGGCAAGCTGGGTCGCGGCCGATTCGAGGACCGCGTTGGACGACTCCGTCAGCTGGTCGTGGGGCAAATGGCCATCGCGCTCGATCGCGAGCGAGGTGATCGCCTGCTCGTCGGCCGTCATCTCGATGCGCCCGATCGGGCTGTCGACGCGCCGAAGGTAAACGGGCGCGGAGAACTCCGCGGGTGGGGGAGTGGCGGACTCGTCGACCGTCGGGACGCTCGTGGTGGGTGCTGTGGTCATGTTAAGAAAGTAGTCGTCCTACTCTCACCCAATCTCGCGAGAATCGGACATCTCGTGAACCGGCGTCTTCCGGGGCGCGGGGGAGGACTGGTTTGGAGAGCGCAGGCGCTGCAGTGATGGGTCTGGGACGCCGGTCCCGAGGACGATCTCGCGAATCAGCTCAAGTGGAAGCTTGGGCCGTCGATACTGGTCGGTGAGACCATTGGCTTCTTGCAGAGTGTCCGTCAGCTGCGTGTAGCACACCCCCGCGAGCACGGGGCTCTGCTGGAGCGCGACGAACAGTTCACGCACCCGCTCCGCGAATTCCTCCGGCGATGCAGCGGTGGAGTAGCCCCACGTCTCGATATCGCTGTCCGGCGCATAGGTGATCCCGCCGAATTCGGTCACCATGACGGGCTGCCCGGACTCGCCGTGGGGGAGAAGCATTATCCGACGTCCTACCGGCCCCACTCCCTCAATGAGGGATGCCACGGTCGTGGTGTCACGATAGGCCGCACCGAGGCTTTCGCCGCTGGTCGCGTAGTCATGAATTGTGATGACGTCGGACTCGGCATGCTCCCAGCCGTCATTCGAGATCACAGGGCGCGTCGGGTCCAACGCCTTCGTGAGGTGGTAAAGCGCCTGAGCAAAATGTAGCTGCGCCCGGTCATGAGCGATGTGCTGCACGCCCCAGCTCTCGTTGAGGGGAACCCAGGTGACAATGCAGGGGTGGGATCGGTCGCGACGCACCACATCCATCCACTCACGGGTCACCCGTGTGGCCGCCGTCGTGGAGAACTCAAAGGTGCTGCCCATCTCGCCCCACACGAGCAGGCCGAGACGGTCGGCCCAGTACAGGAAGCGCGGGTCCTCGACCTTCTCGTGCAGTCTCGCGGCGTTGAAGCCGAGGTCTTTGATGAGCTGCACCTCGGCTCGCAGGGCGGCCATGTCTGGCGCGGCGAGATGAGACTGCGGCCAGTACCCCTGCTCAAGGACGGATCGCACATAGAGCGGGCGGTCGTTAAGCAGAAAGTGGCCCCCCGCCGTCCCGATGCTGCGTAGCCCCAGGTAGGACCACAGCTCGTCAACCGTGCGTCCCGATGCATCCAGAAGCTCCACATGCGCATCGATCAGATGTGGGTGATTCGGACTCCAGAGGAGGTCCTCGTATGCCTGCCCGTTCAACTGCTGCGGAATAGTGCAGACGATCCGCGAGCGAGGTTCGGCGGTGGACATCTCCTGCATCGCGAGGGGCTTCTCGCCGTGGGTCAGAGAGACGCGGACCCGGACTGCGGTGGAGGGACGACGAGACAACTCGAGGTCGAGGAGCACCGTTCCGGCCTGAACGTCAGCACGCCATGCAATGTCAGCCAGGTGCGTGGCCGCGACGGACTCGAGCCACACCGTCTGCCAGATTCCGGTGGTGCGGTGATACCAGATCACGTGCGGGTTCTCGAGCCAGTCCTGTTTGCCTCGTGGCTGCGATACGTCCAGCGGGTCGTCCTCCGCGCGAAGCACCAGTGTCAGGGGCACTCCGGTGCCGGCGTGCTCGGTGATGTCGAAGGTGAAGGGTGTCTGCCCTCCCTCGTGCTCGCCGATGAGCCGACCGTCGATCCAGGCGGTGGCACGGTAGTCGACGGCGCCGAAATGCAGGAGCACTCGATCGTCGGGGTTCCTCATCCCACTTGCCGCGATTTCCGCTGGCGTGATGACCCGGCGATACCACACAACGGGATGGAAGGTGGTGTCGTGAATGCCCGACAGCTCCGATTCGGGAGGAAAGGGCACGGTGATCTCGCGGTCAAACGGCGTCGCCAGAGTGGGCCAGCGATCGCGAAGTCCCGCATCTTCATCGTCGTGAGCGAACCCCCACTTTCCTCCCAGATCGGTCCACTCGGGACGGAGGGCTTGCGGGCGCGGGTAGGTGCCATCCTGCGTACTGGCGCGAATCGAATCTCTCTGAAGCATGCGCACATCATGTCGCATATTTCTAGCGCTGTAAAGTGTGATTCGTGTACTCCGCCGAAACCCCGGACCGTCGGCGATCAGCCGGGAATCGCGGGCGCGCTTTCGCGCACGGTGATCGAGTGAGGTACCAAGCGGTGCCTGCCACTGCCCTGGTGTCCTCTCATGCGCTCCTCGAGCAGGTCGAGCGCCGTCGACGCGAGGCGCGCCTTGTCGGGTGCAATCGACGTGAGGGTTGGGCGGGTGAAGGAGGTAAGGGCTGTGTCGTCCCACCCGACGACCGCCACTTCCCGCGGCACGTCAAGACCGGCGCGGTGAAGGCCCTGCAGTGCGCCGACAGCGAACTTGTCGTCCCGGCATAGCACGGCATCGAAAGTGAGGCCGCTCGCGATTGCCGCCTGGATCGCCGCCGAGCAGGACTCGGGGGTGAAGTCGGGTACCGTCAGGACGAGTTCTGGATCGAGCGGGATGCCCGCCTCGACGAGCGCCTCCTGGTACCCCAACAGGCGCCGAGTGGTCGTGACAGTGATGTCGTCCGCCACTATGCCAAGGAAGACGATGCGCTGCCTACCGAGCGCGACAAGATGGCGCACGCCGTCACGCGCGGCGGCCACGTTGTCGATCATGACGTGATCGGTGGTCACAGGGACGGCGGCCTCGCCGAGCAGGACGAGTGGGGTGTCGCGTTGTGATCTCGCCAGTTCGAGGGCTTGCATGCGCACCGGGTGGAAGATCACCCCGTCGACCAGGCCCGCCTCCCTGTCCTGCAACACGGCGTGTTCGGCCACGGTGTCACTGAGCGTCTGCTCTATGATCACGCGATAGCCGCGGCGCGATGCCTCTTCAGCGATGCACCGCGAGAGCTCGGAGAAGTAGGGGTGGTCGATCTCGGGTATCGCGAGCGCGATCATGCCTGTCTTGCCCGTGGCGAGGCGCCTGGCGGTGAGATTCGGCTTGTAGCCGAGTTCGTCGATCGCCGCCTGCACCTTCTGGCGGAGGGCGGGAGCCACATGCACGTAGTTGTGGACGACGTTTGACACGGTCTTCATCGAGACACCAGCCAACTCGGCCACGTCGATCAGTCGCACTCGCGCCATCACTGCTCCATTTGGTTGTGGCCAATCCTAGATGCGACTCCGACACCTGCTGAGTGCACTCGCCCACGCGAGCAAGAATTGCGCTGGACAAACTTCTTTACAGCGCTGTACATTTGGACCGCCACACTTCACCGTACCTGTCGACGGGTATTGACTGGTGGACGCCGGCAGCGCAGCTCGCGCCAAGAGAACCGTTTTCATTGAGGAGGACGAAGATGTCACAATCGATCGTGTCTGCACGCAGGCGCCTCGCCACATTCACAGCCATCGGCGCAGCAGCGGCACTTGCGCTGTCGGGGTGCGCCTCGACTTCCGAGGGGCAATCGGCCGAGGAATTCACGGGGGAGTACACCGGCCCGGCCGTAGAGCTGTCGTACTGGAACGGCTTCACCGGCGGTGATGGCCCGTTCATGGAGAAGATGGTGAAGGAGTTCAACGCCGAGCACGACAACATCACCGTCAAGTCGAACACGATGCAGTGGGCCGACTTCTACCAGCGCCTCCCCGCGGCGGTCACAGCCGGAGAAGGTCCCGACGTCGGTGTCATGCACCTCGACCAGCTCGCGACGAATGCCGCGCGGGGCGTCATTCTCCCGCTCGACGATCTAGCGAGCGAACTCGACCTCAGCGAGGACGACTTCACTTCCGAAGTCTGGAACGCGGGAATCTACAACGACGAACGCTTCGGCATCCCACTCGATGTGCACTCCCTCGCGATGTATTACAACACCGAGCACTTCAAAACGGCCGGAATCACCGAGCCGCCGACCGACGACGCCTCGTTCCAGGAGGCCCTGGCGAAGCTGCAGGCGGCCGGTTACGAGACGCCGTTCTGGATGCCGGCGAGATGGCCAAGTCACCTCATGAACCTTTCGCTGCAGTGGCAGAACGGCGGCGAGCCCTATGGCGCCGACGGCACGCAGGCTCAGTTCGACTCGAAGGCAGGCGTGGACGCCCTGACGTGGCAGACCTCGATCATCGCCGACGGGTTCAGCCCCGAAGACGTCGCGGTCGATTCGCAGTACGTCGCATTCAAGAACGGCGAGACGTCGATCACGTGGGATGGGATCTGGCAGATCAACGACCTGACCGAATCCGGCCTGCCCTACGCCGCTGCTCCCATTCCGACCATCGGAGCAGACACTGCCGTGTGGGCCAACTCGCATAACTTCTTCCTTCCGAAGCAGCGAAGTGTTGACAACGACAAGGCAAACGCCGCCAAGGTCTTCATCGCCTGGATGAGTGAGCATTCCGGTGAGTGGGCCGGATCCGGGATGATCCCCGCGCGCCAGTCTGTTCGGGACAGCGGGATCCTCGACGGCACCGTGCAAGCACCGATCGCGGAGCTGATCGAGTCCATGCGCTTTCTCCCTGCGGTGCCGGGAATCGGCAGCGTGCAGGCGGAGACCCTCGAGGTCGCGGTGGCCGACGCCGTGCTCGGCGAGTCCGACCCAGAGGCAGCGCTCGCGAAGGCCACCAAGACAGCCAGCAAGCTCATGGCCGACAACGAAGCGTCGTTCGGGAAGTAGTCATGACATCACACGTCTCAACGGGCGTCCTCTCCGCGGAGGGGGCGCCCGATGGGCCCGCTGCTGCCGGGCCGCGGAAGCAACGCCGGGCCGGCGGAATTCCACAGCAGGGGAGCGCGACGCCCTGGCTATTCCTCGCACCGTATCTCGCGCTCTTCGGCGCCTTCGTCGTGTTACCCGCGCTCCTTGGAGTGTGGATCAGCCTTCACGATTGGGACTACACCATGCCGCGGCAGCCGTTCGTGGGTCTCGAGAACTACGTCGCGCTGTTCCAGCCCGACTCGGTCAACTTCGAGTCGTTTTGGGGCTCGATGAGGGCGACCGGGATATTCACCCTGTTCAGCGTGCCGCTGCTGCTGGTCGTGCCGCTTGCCGTTGCCCTGCTCATGAGTCAGAACTTCCCCGGCCGCAATTTCTTCCGCGCGGTCTACTTCGCCCCTTACGTGCTCGGCGTAGCTGTTGTGGCGGTGCTGTGGCGCTACCTGCTCGACAACAACATCGGGCTAGTGAACTACTACCTCGGCGCGCTCGGCCTTCCGGACGACACGGCCTGGACCACGTCCACGCCCGCGGCCTGGGTCGCCCTGATCGGCGTGACAGTGTGGTGGACCCTCGGCTTCAACGCCGTCATCTATCTTGCGGCCCTTCAGGAGATTCCTGCTGAGCTCTACGAGGCAGCACGCATGGACGGTGCGAATGCCTGGAATCAGTTTGTGCACGTGACTCTGCCCGGGCTTCGCCCGATCCTGTCGTTCATCACAATCATTACCCTGATCGCGTCTGCAAATATGTTCGGTCAGTCGTACCTGATGACCCAGGGCGGGCCCGGCAGGGAGACGCGCACCGCGATATACCAGATCGCCGAGACGGGACTGCGGAACTTCCAGATGGGGGATGCCGCAGCGATGAGCTACGTTCTGACCGTTTTCCTGATGGCCGTGAGCGTCGTCGTGTTCTTTGTTTTCCGTGAGAAGAAGGAGGCCGGCAAATGAGCCGCCTAACCCAGGAGCGGACCGTCCGTCGAGCCGCAGGGAAGCCGGCGAAGTCGGACAAGCCGGCGGCGGCGCGTAAGGCGGTGAGATTCTCGGTACTTACCGTGGTCGCGATTGCCTTCATCAGCCCGATGATCTTCATGGTCGTGACTGCGTTCAAGACCAGGGCGGATGCGACGGGCATCCCGCCGTCGTGGATCCCCAACCCGTTCTCGCTGCAGGCGTTCGAGACGATCCTCGCCCCCGGCGGTGGCACGCCGGTGCTGCAATGGTTCACCAACAGCATGCTGGCCGCCGGATTGAACGCGACGCTCGTCGTGGCGACCGCCACCCTCGCGGCCTATCCGCTCGCCCGGATGAGCTTCCGGGGAAAGAATCTCGTCTTCGGCCTGATCGTCGCAACGCTGCTTGTACCGCCGGTCATCCTGGTAATCCCGAACTACCTCATCGTGAGCTCACTCGGCTGGCTCAACTCTCTTATCGCCATCATCGTGCCGACGGCGGCGTCCGCGTTCGGTGTGTTCTTCATGAGGCAGTTCTTCGTCTCCCTGCCCCTCGAGCTCGAGGAGGCTGCGCGGATCGATGGCGCCAACCGTTGGACGATCTTCTGGAGCATCGTGCTGCCGCTCGCGAGACCCGCCATGGCGACCCTCGCGCTGCTCGCCTTCCTCGGCAACTGGAACGACTTCCTATGGCCCGTGTATGTCTTGTTCAGCCCCGAGGTGCAGACGCTCCCGGCGGGGCTCTCGACCCTGCAGTCGGCCAACGCGGTGCGCTACGACCTGCTGATGGCCGGTGCCGTGGTGGCGAGCGTGCCGGTCTTGGTCCTCTTCGTCTTTCTCCAGCGTTTCATCATCGAGGGTGTGTCGCGGTCGGGAGTGAAGGGATGAAGCGCGCGCTCGGGGCGGTGCTCCTGTGTGCACTGCTGGCGGGCTGCTCGAGTGCACCCGAGGCGGCGGAGCCGGACGCGCGTCAAACTGCCCCCGCAGCGGCGATCGATCGCAACTTCCCCGATCCGGACATCCTCAAGGTCGGCGACACGTTCTACGCTTACGCGACTAACGACAACAATGCCAATGTGCAGGTTGCGGTGTCGGACGGCGGAGACGAGTGGCGGATGCTCGACGATGACGCCTTCCCCGACCTGCCATCGTGGGTGATCCCAGGGAAGACCTGGGCGCCCGAGGTCACCGAGGTCTCACCCGGCAATTATGTTCTCTACTTCACGGCAACGAATTTCAGGCCTTCTCTGCAGTGCATCGGGGTGGCGACCTCGACGAATCCGGCGGGCCCTTTCGTGGCCGTCGGTGACGGCATGCTCGTCTGCCCGGAGGAGGAGGGCGGCGCGATCGACGCGAGCACCTTCGTCGACGGAACAGGCCTCCACCTCGTCTGGAAGAACGACGGCAACTGCTGCGGCCTCGACACCTGGATTTCCACTGCACCGTTGAGCGCAGACGGTCTCGCGCTCACCGGACCCGGGCAGCGGATCATCAAGCAGACCCTCGCATTCGAGGGGGAGCTGGTTGAGGCACCGACCATCGTGATGCGCGACTCCGCCTACGTGCTGCTGTACTCGGCCAACAACTACGGAGACGGCACCTACGCGGTCGGGTTGGCCGCCGCACCTGACCTCGCTGGTCCGTGGAGCAAGCTCGAGGCACCGCTGCTCGCGACGGAATCATCGGGCGGTCGTTTCCGCGGGCCCGGTGGCCAGGACATCGTGGAGACCTCCGACGACGGCGGCTTTCTCGTGGTCCATTCGTGGGACGCGGCATACACGTATCGTGCAATGCACGTAGTGCCGTTCACCTGGGATGGAGCTGTGCCGCGGCTCGCGCTCTGACCCCTATCCTTTTGCCCTGATCGCAATCGACTACCGCAACCTCGGCCGCTCCGGGCTTATCGTCTCGACGATCGGGCTCGGCTGCAACAACTTCGGCCGCCTCCGCACCGCGACCGAGACGCAGGAGGGCACCGACGCCGTTATTCACGCGGCCATCGATGCGGGCGTGACGCTGTTCGATACGGCCGAGATCTACGGCGCCGTGCGCGGTCTCAGCGAGACCCTCATGGGCAACTCCCTCGGCAAACGCCGCGGCGACATCGTGCTCGCGACCAAGTTCGGCATGGACATGCAGGGGGCCAACGGGCCGGACTGGGGTGCGCGCGGCTCTCGTCGCTACGTGCGACTCGCGGTGGAGGCCTCCCTCCGCCGCCTGCAGACGGAGTGGATCGACCAATACCAGCTGCACGTGCCGGATCCCCTCACGCCCATTGAGGAGACTCTCGACGCGCTCGACGACCTCATCACCGAGGGCAAGATCCGCTACATCGGCCACTCCAACCTCGCGGGCTGGCAGATCGCCGAGGCCGAATACGTGGCGCGGCTGCACGAGCATCCGAAATTCATCTCCGCCCAGCACGAGTACAGCCTGATCGTGCGGGATGCCGAGCGGGAGGTGCTGCCCGCGGTGCGCGAGTTCGGCCTCGGATTCCTCCCCTTCTTCCCGCTCTACAACGGACTGTTCACGGGCAAGTTCACCCGGCAGGGCGGACCTGCCGACAGCCGGATCATGCACACGAGGCCGCACCTGCTGGAGAGCGCCCCCTGGGACGCGATGGACCGCTACGCGCAGTTCTGCGCCGACCGCGACATCGGCATGCTCGAGGCGACGTTCGCCTGGCTGCTGGCCCAGCCCGCGCTCACGAGTGTCATCGCGGGCGCCACGAAGCCGGAGCAGATCGAGCAGAACGCGCGGGCCTCGACCTCGTGGCCGCTGTCCCCGGCGGAGGTCGACGAGATCACGGCGATATTCGACTAGCCTCTCCTCCCCAGGTCGCCGGCGACGGCGTTCTGCACGGCCGTGCCGTGCGGACATGGTCGGCCCCCCTCCCGCGGAAGACTCCGGGCATGGCAACCGTCGTGAAAACCCAGCGTCCGGAGGACTTCCTCGCCCTCGTTCCCCAGCTCGCGGGCTTCAGCCCACGCAACAGCATCATCATCGTCGCGTTCCGCGGCAACCGCACCTGTGCGGCGATGCGCTTCGACGTGCCGGATCCGGATGCCGGGGCGGGGGCGCATGTCGGCGAGGAGCCGGCAACCGGGTCCGACACGGATGCCGGGTCCGACACGGATGCCGGGTCCGACCCCGATGCCGGGTCCGACACCGGTGCCGGGTCCGACACGGATGCCGGGCTGGGCTACCGCACCGTCGCGGGTCGGCTCGTCGGGATTCTCTGCAAGGTGAGGGGAGCGG
>JAJAZI010000231.1 GCA_026785785.1 Microbacteriaceae bacterium | reverse complement strand
GGTACGTGGGGCCTCGGTGCCCGGGAAGCGGCTGTCGGCGCGGAGCGCGTCGAGGTCGAATTTCCAGGCGTCGACCGACAGGCCCGCGTCGAGCAGCTGTCCCGCCTGCGCGTTCTGCAACTCGGATTCCGCATCGGTTCCGGTGATACTCGGCACTCGGATCAGCTCGATGAGGCTGTGAACAAGGGCGGTTTCGTCAATGCTGTCGAGCACGCGCGCTTCGACGGGGGTGAGGTGCATTACCGCATCCTAGGCCCGGCACATTTCGTGCATGCGTCGGGGCGATGTATGGCGTGTGTGTGTCGTGCTGGTCCTGGGCGAACGCAGGGAGAAGTTGGGAGCCGGCCACTCCCGGTCAAGGGAGGGGTTCCGGTCAGGCGACCGCGAGGTCGTGCTGCCCGCCGGTTGTGCCCGACCCGACGAGGTCCCGGTACACCGCGATCACCGACTCTGCCGAGCGAGGCCAGTCGAGGCCCTCGGCGCGCTCCCGCGCAGCATCCGCTAGGCGATGGGCCAGCGCAGGGTCGGCCAGCACGTCGGCGATGGCCGACGCCCACAGTGCCGGGTCGCGGGAGTCGAGCACGAGGCCCGTCACGCCGTCGACCACGGCTTCGCGCAGCCCGCCGGATGCCGCGACGATGGCTGGCACACCGCTCGCCGCGGCCTCGAGCGCGACGAGGCCGTACGTCTCGGAGTGGGACGGAACGAGCACGATCCGCGCGCCGCGGAGGAGCGCCGCGAGGTCGGCCCTGGACTGCGGGCCGACGAAGCGCAGGCCGTGTTCGATCCCGTGACGGGCGGCGAGGGCCGTGAGCTCGTCGATGTAGTCGTCGAAGTCGGAGGAGGCGTCGCCGGCAATGACGAGGTCAGGTCGCAGCGCCGGCGGCACGGCGGCGACGGCCTCGATCGCGAGGTCGAGGCCTTTGAGCGGCTGCAGGCGTGCGGCGACGACCACGTAGCCGGTGCCGGCCGTTGCGTCGGGGTGCGGGCAAAAGAGCGCACCGTCCACGCCGGGGTACACGATACGCACGCGATCGATCGGTCCGCCGAGTCGCAGCACGACCGTGTCGGCCTCGGCGGCGCTCACCGCGACGACGGCATCCGACTCCCGGGCGAGCCATGCCTCGCCGGCCATGCGTCCGGGCGACTCGGCGCGCTCGCCCGCCGCAAGCGGGGTCGAGTCGGCGGCGGCGATGCTGTGGAAGCTCTGCACGTGAGGGGTTCCGGTGCGGCGGGCGAGGGGCAGCGCGGCCATGCCGGAGAACCAATGGTGCGAGTGGATCACGTCGAATCTGCCGAACTCGGCCAGGCGCATCCGGAACTCATCGACGAATCCCTCGTGCTTGCCTTTGGCGACCGGGCGCGACGGGCCCGCGGTCAGAAACCGCAGGGTGACGCCGGGGGCGAGCGGCATGCTGTGCGGCTGGTCGGGCGACGAACGACGCGTCAGGACCTCGACGGTGTGCCCGGCCGCGGCCATCGCCTCGGCCTGATGCCGAACGACCACGTTCATGCCGCCGGCGTCGCCGGATCCCGGCTCGGATCCCGGTGAGGTGTGCAGGCAGACCAGCGCGATGCGTAGGGGAGTCGACGCGGAGGGCATTGAGCGAGCGTAATCGATCGGGCTGGGCGAGCCCGGCGCGCGAGTCGCCCAGTTAGGTCCCCTCGACGACCCTGAAGGCGACCTATTCGGGCAGCTCGCGGAGGAGGTAAGAGGAAGGTGGCAAGGAGGTAGGTGGCAGGAGGTAGGTGGCAGGAGGCAGGAGGCAGGTGGCAGCTGGCAGCTGGCAGGAGGTAGGTGGCAGGTGGCAGGAGGCAGCTGGCAGGAGGCAGCTGGTTAGGAGCCGACAGCGGCACGGACCGCGCGCGCCGAGGAGGAGCTAGCGTCGGGGGGCCTTGAAGCGCCGTCCGGTGACCGACTCCGGCGAGATGCGCAGGTAGTTCCACTTCGCGGTCGGGCTCTGCGAGTTCAATTCGAGGATTCCCGACTCAACGATCTCCGAGTCGAAGCCGAGCCTGTCGATGTTGCCCTTCACGACGATGCTCCAGCGGCGACGAAGTCGCCGCCCGTCCACTTCGAACGCGATCGCCGGACGCTCGGTGATACTGGTCAGCTTCGAGCCCGGCGCGCTCCTCAGGAAGATCGCCCGGTCGTGCACGAGGTAGTTCATCGGGAAGATGTCGACGCCGGTGTCGGTTGCGACTGCGAGGCGGCCGAAGTCATGCAGGGTGAGAAGGTCCCAGCATTCGTCGAGCGCCAGTTCTTCGACGGCGGAGTCGTGTGGTTCGCTCATGTGATTCCCCCAATGTGAACAAGCCTTAGGTTAAGGCCCTCGATCGGCCGTGGCTACGCCTTCGGCATCCGGACGTCACAAGGATACGGCCCCCCGAGACTGCGTGGGCAGTCTCGGGGGTCGGTTGCAATGGTGCGATGGGCTACAGGTTGCCGGGGATGAGCACGCGGTCGATGGTGTGGATCACTCCGTTGCTCGTCTGGATGTTGCTGGCGCTGCGCACGATGCGGGGGTCGGTGAGCGCACCCTCGTCGCGCAGGTTCACTCCGCGCGGGTTGACGATGCCGCCGTTGGCCATCGTCAGTGACTTGGCGCGGTTCACGTCGACCTTGTTGAGGTTGCCGGCGGTGACGTGGTAGAGCAGCACGTTGGTGATCTGGTCGGCAGTGAGGGCGGTCGTGATCGTGGTCAGCGCGTCGGCTTCGCTTGCCGGCGCGACCCCCGTCAGGTCCTTCACCAGGGTCAGAAAGGCTCGGTCGTTCGGAGCGAACACCGTGAACGAGGCGTCCGGGTCGCCGAGAACGGGAGCAAGCCCGGTAGCAATCAAGGCCTGAACGAGGAGGTCGTAGTCGTAGGGGTTGCTGTCGGGGGCTCCTCCGCCCGACGCGGCGACGGCGACGTCGACGATTGTGCCCGGCTCGTGCCCGGCGGCGGATGCGGGGGCGGCGGCACTGACGAGCAGGGCGCCCGTGGCCAGAGCGGTGACGATGACGCGTTTCTTCACGGCGTACTCCTTCATTTGTGCCCGTGAGCGGGCGTGGGGGGTGTTCTTATGGAGTACTTCTGTCGAAGGGGGCCTGTTGGATGCAGTGGGCGCTGAGAATCTTTGGCTCGTTCAGCGGCCGGAGCGGTCTACGTAATCGATGTCCCGCCGCTCGACTCGGCCGCCCGGTGCCCGAATGTTCCCGCCGTGACAGTGCGGTAGGACTCGTCGATGATGCTCTCCAGCACGGCGAG